>CAMWIG010000038.1 GCA_947174295.1 uncultured Alistipes sp.
GTCGGTGACCACTATGGCGTTGTCGACAAGCATGCCCATGGCGATGATGAATCCCGCGAGCGACGTGCGGTTGAGTCCTTCGCCGAGAGGCTGCATAAGCAGCAGCGTGCCGCCTATGGTAAACAGCAGCGACGAGCCGATGAGCACTCCCGACCGCCACCCCATTACGGCCATGAGCATCAGCACGACGATAACGACCGACTCGGCGAGGTTGAGCGCGAATGCGCGGTTGGCCTCGGCGGCGATTCGATCCTCGGGGTATAGCTCCGCAAGCGTCATGCCGACCGGCATCGACGCCGAATATGCCGCCAGCACGTCGTCGATGCGCCGGCCCACCTTCACCACGTCGGCCGTCGGTTCGGTCGAGATGCCTATTCCCACGGCACGCTCGCCGTCGACGCGCATCAGCGTCGCAGGAGGCTCGGCATATCCGCGCTCCACGCGCGCGATGTCGCCCAGGCGGTACTGACGGCCGTCGGCAGCCATGAGCAGCTGATTGCGTATGTCGTCCAGGGATTTGTATACTCCGTCTTCGAGTATGCGTATCGACATCTCGCCGGCTGGCTTCTCGCCGCTGTCGACAATCGTGTTCTGCGACCGTATGGTCTCGACTATCGACTCGGGGCGTATCGAGAAGTTGGCGATGGCCGCCGGACTGACGTAGACGTTCACTACGGGCGTCTGCTCGCCGTAGAGCGTCACTTTCTGCACGCCGCGCACCGAGAAGAGCGATGTCTTGATGCGCTGCGCCCACTCGCGGAGCTCGCTCCACGAGAAACCGTCGTCGACCGACAGCGCGCAATACATGCCGAACACGTCGCCGTAGTCGTCGCCCACCTCCACGGCCGACGCTCCGGCCGGCAGGCGCGACCCCACGTCGAGGGCCTTGCGGCGCAGCTCGTCCCACAGCTGCGGAATCTCACCGGCCGGCGTACCTGGGTCGAGTTCGACCAGAATGCGCGACATGCCGTAGCAGGACTCCGAGGTTATCTTGTATACCGACCTCATCGACTGCACCTCGCGTTCGATGGGCTCCGTCACGAGCATCTCGACCTCCTCGGGCGAAGCGCCCGGATATCGGCACGAGAGCGCCGCACTCTTGATTACGAACGTCGCATCCTCCTTCTTTCCGAGGTTGACGAATCCGGCGGCACCGCCCAAAAGCAGCACCGCGAGGAAAAACCACACCGTCGATCGGTTTTTCAGCGACAGAAGCGGAAGATTCATCGTGCGAGAATTTTTACGCGTTCACCCTCGGCGAGACGGTATACGCCCGCCGTAACCACCGTATCGCCGGGCTCCACGCCGCTCTGCGCAATCACCCGGTCGCGGCCGAATATCTCGCCGAGCACCACCTCCGAACGGTACACCCTGCCGCCGGAGACCTTCCAGACGTAGGTACCGCCCTCGGCCGGAGCGCAGACGGCCGTCAGCGGAAGCGCCACGGCCGACGGCACGTCGTCGCCGCTCTGCATGGTGACCGTGCACGACATGCCGGGAATGATGTCGTAGCGCGACGTGTCGACATCGCGCAGCCGCAGCGAAACGGGGAATCCGTAGGCGTCGGACGACGTGCGGGCGTAATCCTTCAACACGGCGTCGAACCTTACGCCGCGATAGTTGTCGAACTCGACGTAGAAACGGGTCGATGGGTCGGCAATGGCCGAAAGCGCATTTTCGGGAATCGTGAACCCGACCGTCGTGCTCACGGGATTGACCAGACGAACGATGGTCTGTCCCGACTGCACGCGTTCGTAGGTGTCGACGTAGGTGCGCTCCACGACGCCGTCGAACGGCGCGCGCAGTTTGGTGTCGGCAAGCATGTCGACGGCATTTTCATAGGACGATTTGGCCTGGGCGTAGCGCGTGCGCGACGATTCGAACTCCTGCCGCGATACGGCTTCGTGAGCCAGCAGACGCTGCATTCGCGCCAGCTGGGCATCGGCCTCCTCGTAGACCGAACGGGCCGAGGCCACCTGCAACTCCACGTCGCGCGGGTTCAGCTGCGCCAGCAGCGCACCGCGGGTCACGCTCTCGCCCTTCGAGACGTCGACCGAACTGACCTGCCCGGCGATTTTGAAGGCAAGGTTCACAGCGTCGTCGGCCGTGGCCATTCCAGCGAAATCCTTGTCTACATACGAGGCATGCGCGGCGACGGCGACCTTGACGGGCCGCACGGTCTCGTGCGGCGGCTCCGCATGCGAACAGGCCGCAGCCGCCGCAGCAAGCGATATGATAAGCGAACGATACATAAAACGAAAATTGACTCTTCCGTCTGCGAAGAGTCAATTTTCATACCATCCGAATAGCCCGAAAAGGGTCAAAGGTCCATATCGCGGCAATTGCGTTTGTCGACTATCGTTCCGCTGTCGAGCACCACCACGCCGTTCCTGGCGCGCAGCATGGTTTTCAGCGTCGTTGCGTCGACATTGTAGCAGCGCACCTCCTCGCTTCCGAAGGCACGGTACGTCACCTCGTGCAACGGGTCGGCCGTAAGAAGCACTACCGTCTGGCCGTTCTGCACGGCACGGCGTATCGCGGCTTCGAAACGGAGCGAGCAACGGCGGCCCACGCCGTCCAGACGCGTCGCGCAGAGCATATGGACACGCCCCTCGCGACTCAGAATCTCGGCCGTGGCGTCGCCTTCGGCATCGCGTATCGAAAACTCGGCTACCGTGGGATGTATGGCCGACGGCGCACTCGCGGTGCGCGTATCCACCCACTCCCACGTCGAGGCGTCCTGCCACTCCTTGTCGTCGAGACGGAATTCGCGCGTGCGGCCCGTTTTCAGATTTCGGTACACGAGAATCGTCTCGGGTGCGGCCTCCACGGCCACGGCGTTGCGTCTGGTCTCGTCGAGATTGACACCTATCTTGTAGGGCAGCATGTCGACCAGCGGCAGATGACGGCACGAATAGATGCCGATGCCCATCGACAGCGAGAAGAAGAGAGCCGTCAGAAACAGCTCCGTCGTGCGGAAGGCGAATATCTTGTCGGGACGGTAGCGCCGCCAGACGACGTAGGCCATAGGCAGCAGCACCAGATTCTTGGCGAACGTCTGCCACGGCGAGAGCTTCAACGCATCGCCGAAACATCCGCAATCCTCGACCGGCAGCCACGTTGCGCTGAGGAACGTTATGACCGTAAAGAGCGACATCGAGGCCAGCGTGAATATCGACACCAGCCGTATGCGCACCTTGAACAGCAGCATCAGACCCATCATCAGCTCGGCGCCGCAGAGCCATATCGAGAACTCCATGCTCCAACGTTCCAGCGCATCGAGTCCGTATATCGACAGGTACTCGTTGACCCTGAGCGCCGTGCCCCACGGGTCCACCGACTTGACGAATCCCGAGCAGATGAACGTCGCAGCCAATACCGCACGGCACACGTGCGCCGCTATTTTCACAGCCTTCATCTGCATTGTCCGCAACAGTTTTTCAACGCGATGTCGAGCGCCGCGCGTATTCTACCGAAAATCTCGTCGGGCGAGGCCATTCCTCCGTCCGCGGCCGAACAGTCGCCCACGCGCAGCTCGGAATCGTCCTGCGCGACATCGAGATAGACTCGCCGCACCTGCTGCTGCAACGAGAGCGACGACTCATGGATGTCGGCGGCACCGTGCAGGTAGTCGCGGTCGTCGCCCGTTCGCGCCTCGGTGAGCTTGCGCTCGGTGAACGCGAACGGCACATCGAGAAACAGCGACACGTCGGGACGCGGTATGTCGTTGTGGCCGTATTCGAGTTCGAGAATCCATCGTGCCAGACGGCGGCGCTCCTCTTCGTCGGTCAGCTTCGCGCACTGGTATCCTATGTTCGAGCAGACGTAACGGTCGGCCACCACCACCTTGCCTTCGGCCAGCCATGCCCGTATCCGGGCAGCCGCCTCGGCTCTGTCGCCGGCATATATCAGCGCCACGAGGTAGGGGTTGACCGTTTCGAGCGACCCCAGCTCCCCGCGCAGGAAGCGGGCTATCAGCTCGCCGTAGACCGGGGCGTCGAAGCGCGGGAAGTGCACGAATTCGGTTTCGCGCCCCATGCTCTCGAACATGCGGCGCACGTTGGCTACCTGCGTCGATTTGCCGGCTCCGTCCAGACCTTCAAGTACGATAAACATATCCGTTTTTTCTAATTTATTCAAGTTTTCTTTTTCGACAGTCCTCTATCGCCAGACCGGCTGTCAGCTCCCGGCCGGCGGCCTGCACGTCCTGCTATTTTCCGACCGTCAGTCTGTTCTCAGACCGACAAAAAATACTGAATTATCTCAGCATTCTCACCGCCCGGCGCACTCCGGCTTCCAGCGCGTCGACCTCGGCCGCAGTGTTGTACATCGCCAGCGATGCGCGGCACATTCCCGCGATGCCGTAGTGCGACATCACTGGCTCGGCGCAGTGGTGCCCCGTGCGCACGGCTATTCCCATCTTGTCGAGAATCATTCCGAGGTCGTAGTTGTGCACTCCGTCGACATTGAACGAAACGATAGAACATTTATTGTCCGTCCGCCCGTAAATCGTCACGCCGTCGATTGCCGACAACGCACGCTCGGCTCGCACCAACAGCTCATGCTCGTGCCGCTCGACGGCCTCCATGTCGAGCCCTTCGAGAAAACGCACCGCCTCGCCGAGCGCTATCGCACCAATGAAGTTGGAGGTGCCGGCCTCGAATTTCAACGGCAGCGGAGCATATGTCGTGCGTGCGAATGTCACCTTGTCGACCATGTCGCCGCCGCCCATGAACGGAGGCATGGCCTCCATGATTTCGCGCCGGCCGCAGAGCACGCCGATGCCGGTCGGGCCGTAGAGCTTGTGCCCCGAGAATGCGTAGAAGTCGCAACCGAGCTCCGCCACGTTCACTCCGCCGTGCACCACGCCCTGGCATCCGTCGACCATGACCAGAGCCCCCGCAGCATGCGCCGCGTCGATTATCGGCCGCAGGTCGGGACGCGTGCCGAGCGTGTTCGAGGCCTGCGTGACGGCCACCATGCGCGTGCGCGAGTCGATTAGCGACGGCAGCAGCTCGGTGCGCAGACGCCCCGCGTCGTCGAACGGCAGCACTCGTATTTCGGCGCCCTTGCGCCCGGCGACAATCTGCCACGGCACGATGTTGGAGTGGTGCTCCATTTCGCTCACGACGATATTGTCGCCCGCACGGAGCGCCATTTCGCCCCACGAGTAGGCCACGAGATTTATCGACGCCGTAGCTCCCGAGGTGAAGACCACCTCCTCTCTCTCGCGCGCTCCGATGAACGCGCGTATTCGTTCGCGCGCGGCTTCGTACATCGTCGTGGCCTCGGCCGACAGATGGTGCACGCCGCGGTGTATGTTGGCATTCTGCTCGCGGTGCAGACGGTCGATGCAGTCGATGACGCATCGCGGCTTCTGCGCCGTGGCTCCGCTGTCGAGATAGACCAGCGGACGGCCGTATACCTCACGGCCGAGAATCGGAAACTCTTCGCGTATCTTTTCGACGTCGAACATGTTACAGTCTTTCAAGCTTGGCATTCAACTCCGCGAGCAGCGCCTCGCCCGCCTCCTCCACGGCACAGCGCATGACCACGTCGGCCACGAATCCTTCGATTTGCAGGCGGCGCGCCGCATCCTCGCTCAGTCCGCGCTGACGCATGTACAGCACGGCATCGCTGTCCATCTGACCGACCGTCGCACCGTGCGAGCACTTCACGTCGTCGGCGTAAATCTCCAACTGCGGCAGGGTCGTTATGCGCGCCTCGTCGCCCAGCGTGAGGTTGCGGCTCGTCTGCCGTGCGTCGGTGCGCTGCGCATCGGGCGCAACGTAGACCATCCCCTCGAAACGCCCCTCGCCGCGACCTGCCGCCACGCCCTTCACTGTCGAAGCGCTTCGGCAGTCGGCGACGTTGTGCTCGACCCGAATCTTCACCTGCGCATGCTCGTCGTCGCCCGCAAGGAAGACACAGCCCAAATCGCACTCGGCCTGCGCACCGTCGAGAGCCGTACGGTACTCGGCGCTGCCGTCGCCCGCGACGACCGAAGTCAAGGCCACGCGGCTCGCAGCCCCCTGCGCGATGCGCATCGTCGAACGGCCGCCGACGAAGAGCTCTACGATGCTCAGCGAAGCGCCGTCGCCAACGGCGACATCGACCGTCGAGCAGCACCCCGCGCCGTGGCTCAGCACCAGACGCGCCTGCGCGCCGTCGGCCACCGCGACGCTCAGCCGCCCGGGATTGCACACGGCTACCGGCGCAGCCTGCCCTCCGTCGAACCGCAGCTCGGAGCCGGCCGACTGTCGGCACGAGTCCGAAAGCATGTAATCCGAAAATCCCATGGCGTCACTCCTTATAGTCGTTAATCAGCCAGTCGTAGCCCTCGCGTTCGAGTTTCAGAGCCAGCGACTTGTCGCCCGAGTGGATGATGCGGCCCTTGTAGAGCACGTGCACGTAGTCGGGCACGATGTAGTCCAGCAGACGCTGGTAGTGCGTTATGACCACCGTGGCGTTGTCGGCCGTCTTCAACTTCGTGACGCCCGTAGCGACTATTCGCAGAGCGTCGATGTCGAGACCCGAATCGGTCTCGTCGAGAATCGAGAGCTTCGGGGCGAGCATCGCCATCTGGAAAATCTCGTTTTTCTTCTTCTCGCCGCCCGAGAACCCTTCGTTCACGGCGCGCGACGTCATCTTGGGGTCGAGCTCCACCACGGCGCACTTCTCGCGCATCATGCGCAGGAACTCGGCAGCCGTGAGCGGCTCCTCGCCGCGATACTTGCGCTGCTCGGCCACGGCCATCTTCATGAAGTTGGCCATCGTCACGCCCGGAATCTCCACCGGGTACTGGAATCCGAGGAACAGACCCTCGCGCGCACGGTCTTCGATCGGCATCTCCAACAGATTGCGGCCGAGGAACGACACCTCGCCTTCGGTCACCGTAAACTTCTCGTTTCCGGCCAGCACCGATGCGAAAGTACTCTTTCCCGAGCCGTTGGGGCCCATTATGGCGTGCACCTCGCCAGCACGGACTTCGAGGTCGATACCGCGAAGTATCTCCTTGTCGCCCACCGACGCATGTAAATTCTTGACTGATAACATATCGTTTCTTTTTTTATATTTTTCATTCATTTGCGGACAAAGCGCCCTGCCGTCGTTTTTCGATTTTAGAGGAGCGGATTTCGGGCTTCGCGAGCTTGGCTCGGACGGGACATACTTGCGGTATTTCCCGTTCGCAAGAAGGAGCGAAGTGCGGAAGCCGCCCTATAAAATCGAAAAGAACCTATCCGACCGAACCTTCAAGACTCAACGCCAGCAGCTTCTGAGCCTCCACGGCGAACTCCATCGGCAGCTTGGCGAGCACCTCGCGGGCGTAGCCGTTGACTATGAGTCCCACGGCATCCTCGGTCGATAGCCCTCGCTGATTGCAGTAGAAGAGCTGCTCCTCCGAGATTTTCGACGTCGTAGCCTCGTGCTCGACCACGGCCGAGCGGGAGCGGCAGACGATTTCGGGGACCCTGTGAGCTCCGCATCTGTCGCCGATGAGCAGCGAGTCGCACTGCGAGTAGTTGCGGGCATTCTCGGCGCCCTTCGCCACGCGCACCAGACCGCGGTAGGCGTTCTGGCTGCGACCGGCCGATATTCCTTTCGAGACGATTCGGCTGCGGGTGTTCCGCCCGAGGTGAATCATCTTCGTTCCGGTGTCGGCCTGCTGGAAGTTGTTGGTCATCGCCACCGAGTAGAACTCGCCCACGGAGTTGTCGCCCGCAAGCACGCAGCTCGGATATTTCCACGTGATGGCCGAGCCGGTCTCCACCTGCGTCCACGACAGACGGGCGTTCTCGCGGCACACGCCGCGTTTGGTGACGAAGTTGTATATGCCTCCGCGGCCCTCCTTGTCGCCCGGATACCAGTTCTGCACGGTCGAGTACTTGACCTCGGCGTCGCGCTCGACGACAATCTCCACCACTGCGGCGTGCAGCTGGTTCTCGTCGCGCCGCGGGGCTGTGCACCCTTCGAGATAGCTCACGTAGGAGCCTTCGTCGGCCACGATGAGCGTCCGCTCGAACTGGCCCGTTCCGGCGGCATTGATTCGGAAGTATGTCGACAGCTCCATGGGGCAGCGCACGCCCTTGGGTATGTAGCAGAACGACCCGTCGGAGAAGACGGCGGCGTTCAGTGCGGCGTAGAAGTTGTCGGCATACGACACGACCGAACCGAGATACTTGCGCACCAGCTCGGGATATTCCCTCACGGCCTCCGAGATAGAGCAGAATATGATTCCGCGCTCGGCCAGCGTCTGCTTGAAGGTTGTCTTCACCGACACGGAGTCCATGACGGCGTCGACCGCCACGCCCGATAGCGCCATCTGCTCTTCGAGCGGGATTCCCAGCTTGTCGAACGTCCGTTTGAGCTCGGGGTCGACCTCGTCCATGGATTCCAGCTTGCGCGGCGGCTTAGGTGCGGCGTAATATATTATGTCCTGAAAATCTATCTCGGGAATCGTGAGGTGCGCCCACGTCGGCGGCGCGAGCGTCAGCCAGTGACGATATGCCCTCAGACGCATTTCGAGCATCCACTCGGGTTCGCCCTTCTTCTGCGAAATCGTGCGCACGACCTCCTCCGACAGGCCCTTGCCTATCGTTTCGGTCTCGATATCGGAGGTGAAGCCGTATTTGTACTCCCCCTCTTCGAGGCGCTCGATTATCTCTTTATCCTTTATGTTTTTTTCTATTTCCGGCATATTATACCAATATAATCTCGCAAAATTACAAATTTCCTGCGCAATTCCCAATTCGCGAACCACAATTTTGCATTCGCGGCACGAAAAAACGCGCAAACCGCCGCCGGTGCGGCACCGTGCGGGCCGGGGTCGAGCGATTTCCGATTTAATTTCGCGGAATATGCGGAAAATCGAAAAATTATCCGTAATTTTGCGGGCAACAAAAATCCAAGTCCTTATGTCATTTATCAATGAAAGGGTGCAACCTGAGGGACTGACATTCGATGATGTTCTGCTTGTACCCGCCTACTCAGATGTGTTGCCGCGAGAAGTAAATCTCCGTAGCCGTTTCTCGCGAAATATCCGCCTCAACATTCCGATCGTATCGGCCGCCATGGACACCGTGACCGAGGCTCCGCTGGCGATAGCTCTGGCCCGCGAGGGAGGAATCGGCGTGATTCACAAGAACATGCCGATAGCCGAGCAGGCCGCGCACGTGCGCCGTGTGAAGCGTGCCGAGAACGGCATGATATACGACCCGGTGACAATCTCCGAGGATGACACCGTCGGCGACGCTCTGGCGCTTATGCGCGAGAACAAAATCGGCGGCATTCCCGTCGTCGACTCCGACCGCCGTCTGATCGGCATCGTCACCAACCGCGACCTGCGCTTCCAGCGCGACATGTCGCGCCGCATCGAGGAGGTCATGACCCCCGGCGAGAAGCTCATCACGACCCACAACCCCGCACTGGAACACGCCTCGGAGGTGCTTCTCGACAACAAAATCGAGAAGCTGCCCGTCGTCGACGCCGAGGGCCGTCTGGTGGGTCTGATTACCTATAAGGACATCACCAAGGTGCAGGACCACCCCAACGCCTGCAAGGACGCCAAGGGCCGTCTTCGCGTAGCGGCCGGCGTGGGCATCACGGGCGACGCCATGGAGCGCGTGAAGGCTCTGGTGGACGAGGATGTCGACGCCGTGGTTCTCGACTCGGCGCACGGCCACTCGGCCAACGTGGTGAACATGCTGCGCGAAATCAAGAAGACCTATCCGTCGCTCGACGTGGTGGTCGGCAACGTCGCCACGGGCGCAGCGGCCAAGATGCTCATCGACAACGGCGCCGACGGCGTGAAGGTCGGCATCGGCCCCGGTTCGATATGCACCACGCGCATCATCGCCGGCGTGGGCGTGCCGCAGCTCTCGGCAATCTACGATGCCGCGAAGGTCGCCGAAGGTACGGGCGTGCCCATCATCGCCGACGGCGGCCTGCGCTACTCGGGCGATTTGGTGAAGGCTCTCGCTGCGGGCGGCGACTGCGTGATGATAGGCTCGATGTTCGCCGGCACGGAGGAGGCTCCGGGCGAGACGATAATCTACAACGGCCGCAAGTTCAAGAGCTACCGCGGCATGGGCTCCATCGACGCCATGAAGGCCGGTTCGGCCGACCGCTACTTCCAGAAGGGCGAGGTCAACGTCAACAAGCTCGTCCCCGAAGGCATCGTGGCGCGCGTACCCTACAAGGGGTCGCTGAGCGAGACCGTCTACCAGCTCGTCGGCGGCATCCGCGCGGGCATGGGCTACTGCGGCGCACACGACATCGACGCGCTCAAACACGCCGAGTTCATCCGCATCACGGCCTCGGGCATGAACGAGAGCCATCCGCACGACGTGGCCATAACCCGTGAAGCACCCAACTATTCGAGCGAGCGGTAAGCCATGAAACGAGTTTCGACATACGACTGGGCGGCGCTCGTCATCGTGGCGGCGCTCTGCGCGGCGTGGTTTCTGACCGGCTGCCGCCTGCAATGGCTGCGCTACACGACTCTGGCCGTCACGTTCCTCTACCTGTTCGTGTTCAGAATCGCGTACAACCACATCCGTAACCGCGAGAAATGAACCGCATGACAAGCGAACTCGCAGCCTGCGGCCTGGTCTGCGCCGCCTGCCGGAAATACACCGCCGGCAAGTGCCCCGGCTGCCGCGACAACGTGAAGGCAGCGTGGTGCGACGTGCGCCGCTGCGTCATCGACCACGGGTGGCGGAGCTGCGCCGACTGCACGGAGATGCCTTCGGGCGAATGCCGCAAGTTCGACAACTTCATGGGAAAGCTCTTCGGACTGATATTCCGCTCCGACCGCCGCGGCTGCATCGAACGCATCCGCGAGGTAGGATACGAGGCCTACCTGTCGGAGATGAAGCTCGCGGGCCGTATGAACCGTCCGGTCACGAAGAGATAGCGAACCGCACGCAGGCCGGACACAGTCCGCGAATGCCGTAGCGGAGGGAGAACACAGTAACAAGAACCCCTACTTTATATATGCAGGAAAAAATCATAATTCTCGACTTCGGGTCGCAGTACACTCAGCTCATCGCACGACGCGTGCGCGAGTTGAACGTCTATTGCGAAATCCACCCGTTCAACAAGATTCCCGAGATGGACTCCTCCGTGCGCGGCGTCATACTCTCGGGCAGCCCCTACTCGGTGCGTGACGAGCACGCCCCGCAACCCGACCTCTCGGCCATCAAGGGCCGTCTGCCGCTGCTGGGCGTCTGCTACGGCGCGCAGTACCTCTCCTACGCCTACGGAGGCGACGTGCAGCCCGCACCGAGCCGCGAGTACGGCCGCGCGATGCTCACCGTGGGCGATGCCGGCGACGCGCTGCTGCGCGGTCTCCCCGCCACTACGCAGGTGTGGATGTCGCACGGCGACACCATAACGTCGATTCCCGACGGCTACCGCATCATCGCGAGCACCGACGACGTGCGCGTTGCGGCCTACCGCATCGAGGGCGAGAGCACGTGGGCCATACAGTTCCACCCCGAGGTCTACCACTCGACCGACGGGCGGCAGCTGCTCGCCAACTTCGTAGTCGGCATCTGCGGCTGCTCGCAGTCGTGGACGTCGGAGAGCTTCGTCGACGCCACCGTCCGCGAGCTTCGCGAGAAGCTGGGCGACGACAAGGTGGTGCTCGGTCTCTCGGGCGGCGTCGACTCCACGGTCGCCGCGGTGCTGCTCCACCGCGCCATCGGCGAGCGTCTCTACTGCATCTTCGTGGACTCGGGCCTGCTTCGCAAGAACGAGTTCGACGACGTGCTTGAATCCTACAAGGACATGGGTCTCAACGTCAAGGGCGTCAAGGCCCACGACAAGTTCTACGGCGACCTGGCCGGCGTTACCGACCCCGAGCGCAAGCGCAAAATCATCGGCCGCGACTTCGTGGAGGTCTTCAACGAGGAGGCTCAGCGCATCCGCGACGTGAAGTGGCTCGCTCAGGGCACCATCTACCCCGACGTCATCGAGTCGTGCTCGGTCAACGGCCCGTCGGCTACCATCAAGTCGCACCACAACGTGGGCGGACTGCCCGAGAAGATGAACCTGCGCATCGTCGAGCCGCTGCGCCTGCTCTTCAAGGACGAGGTTCGCCGCGTGGGTCTGTCGCTCGGCATCAGCCCGCTGCTCATCGGCCGCCACCCCTTCCCGGGGCCGGGTCTTGCGATTCGCATACTGGGAGAAATCACGCCCGAGCGCGTAGCCATACTCCAAGAGGTCGACAAAATCTACATCGACGCCCTGCGCCGCGACGGGCTCTACGACAAGGTTTGGCAGGCGGGTGCGATTCTGCTGCCCGTGAAGAGCGTAGGCGTCATGGGCGACGAGCGCACCTACGAGAGCTGCGTGGCCCTGCGTGCCGTGACCTCCACGGACGGCATGACGGCCGACTGGGTGCATCTGCCCTACGAGTTTCTGGCCGGAGTGTCGAACGACATCATCAACAAGGTGCGCGGCGTCAACCGCGTAGTGTACGACATCTCCTCCAAACCGCCCGCAACTATCGAGTGGGAGTAAGCCCTCGCAACCAGTAATTCGAAATGAGCAATTGGCAATCAATCCGTCCTCCCCGATGCGAACGATTGCCAATCGCTCATTTTTCATTTCTCATTGAACGGCCCGCAGCAATTAGTAATTATCAATCGGCAATTGTTTTGTGCCGCTGCGGCCGCATGCTGCGCAATTAGTAATTATCAATGAGTAATTAGCAATTGCTTTTTGTTGTAACCGCGCGCCAGCGCGTCATCCCTAATGTCGCAAATTCTCCCTCCCGCAAAAATATTCGTGTATATTTCATACACAATCCCACGCCGATAAAACCCCTATTTTCAAACCGTTGACTTTCGACCGACCGCCGCAGTGCGCCCTTTCTCACCCTCCGGGTCTTGACAAGGCCCCTCCGCCGTATTATCTTTGCACTGTCCCGCCGGGTGACGGTTACCGCAGAGCGCTCATTTCTTTACAGGAACGGTAACGGTCGTGCAC
>CAMWIG010000039.1 GCA_947174295.1 uncultured Alistipes sp.
TGCTCAAGCCCACGGGCGGCGGCAAGCTCTCGAAGCGCGACGGCGACAAGATGGGATTCCCCGTCTTCCCGCTCTTCTGGAAGTCGCCCGCGACGGGCGAGACCGCCCACGGCTACCGTGAGGACGGCTACTTCCCCGAGGCGTTCATCAACATGCTGGCTCTGCTCGGCTGGAATCCCGGCACGGAGCAGGAGATATTCTCGATGCGGGAGCTCATCGACAGCTTCTCCTTGGAGCGCGTTTCGAAGTCGGGCGCGCGGTTCCAGCCCGACAAGGCCAAGTGGTTCAATGCTCAGTACATGCACCGCAAGAGCGACGCTGAGCTGGCTGAGCTCTATCAGCCCGTTTTGCGCGAGCACGGCATCGAGGTGTCGGACGAGACGGCGGGCCGTGCCGCAGGCATCATGAAGGAGCGAGCGACGTTCACCACCGATTTGTGGGACCTCACGTCGTTCTTCTTCGTCGCTCCCTCGGAGTACGAGGAGAAGCAGACCCGCAAGTACTGGAAGGGCGAGAATCCGGCGCGTCTGCGCGAGCTGCGCGAGGTGCTGGCCGCCATCGACGACTTCTCGTTGGAGAATACCGAGCGTATCGTCCACGCGTGGATCGAGCGGATGGGCTACCCGATGGGGCAGATAATGAATACGCTGCGTCTGGCGCTGGTCGGCGCCGGCAAGGGGCCGGGCATGTACGACGTGACGGCGTTCATCGGCCGTGAGGAGACCCTGCGCCGTATCGACGCCCTGCTCGCGAACGTAGCTCCGGCGGAGTAGCGCGGCAGGCGGCTGTTCGGGCCGGCGTGACGCGGCATGACGGAGCGGGGCCGGCGGAGTGTTTCTCCGGGGCTGTCCCTCCGTCTCCTCCCTGCGAGACATTGCAGTCCGCAGGGACTGACAGTGAAAAACCTAAAACTTCATAATACGATGGTAGACATTGAACAGCACGTGTGGGGAGCGACGCCCGAAGGCGAGGCGATAATCCTCTATATTCTGCGCAACGAGCGCGGCAGCGAGGTGCGCCTGACGAATATGGGTGCGGCCATAGTCTCGGTGAAGTTCGCCGACCGCAACGGTAAAATCGACGATGTGGCGCTGGGCTATCGCGACGCCGAGAGCTACATAGGCGACGGCGCATGCAGCGGCAAGAGCGTGGGCCGCGTGGCGAACCGTATCGCGCGCGGCCGCATGACGGTCGAGGGCGTGGAGTACAGCCTCGAAATCAACAACGGCGTGAACCACAACCACGGCGGCTCGAAAGGTTTCGCCAACCGTCTGTGGGAGAGTCGCGTGGAGACCAACCGTGTGGTCTTCTCGCTCACCTCGGACGACGGCGACCAGAACTATCCGGGCGAGCTGAACGTCGAGGCGGTCTACGATTTCGACGACGAGGACTCGCTCGAAGTGACCTATCTGGCCAAGACCGACCGCACGACGCCCGTCAACATGACCAACCACCTCTACTGGAACCTCTCGGGCGAGGGGAGCGGCACGATTCACGACCACGAGCTGCGCCTGAACTGCTCGAAGGTGCTCGAAGCCGACGCCACGCAGATTCCCACGGGGCGCCTGCTCGACGTGGAGGGCACGCCGATGGATTTCCGCACGTTCCGCCGTCTGGGCGACGGCATCGACTCGGAGTTCAACCGCATACGCGATTTCCGCGGCTACGACCACTTTTGGGTGCTGGACGGCTGGCAGAAGAACATCCTGAGCGAAATCGGCGAGCTGCGCGACCCGAAGTCGGGCCGCTGCGTGAAGGTTCTCACCTCGCAGGCCGGCACGATGGTCTACACGGGCAACTGGCTGTCGGGCGGATGTCCCGTCACCAAGTCGGGCGGCCGCTACGAGGATTGGGCCGGCGTAGCCATCGAGTGTCAGAACTATCCCGATGCGGTCAACCGTCCCGAGTTTCCGACGGTGCTGCTCCACCCGGGCGAGCTCTACTGCCAGAAGATTGTTTTCCGTCTGGGAACGTTCTGAGCAGCGTGCGACGAAGTATCGCAAAGCCGTGTTTCGCACGATGCGAAACACGGCTTTGCGTTTTTGTGCTGCGAGTCGTCAGAACCGCTCTCGCGTGGTTATGGTGTCGAGCCACAGATGGTCTTTGGGGAACGGCTGCGCTCCCCATGCCCGCACCGAAGTCCACGGCAGCGGCGCGTCGCTCCAAAACGGATGCGTCGCCGGCAGCCCGAGCGGCAGGAACGCGAGCGAGGTCATGTAGAGGCTGCCGTTGTTCGTGTACCAGTCGGCCGCACCGGGCTGGCTGCCGGTGAATCCGATGGTGAGGAATCCCGCGTCGTTGAAGTTGTCGTAGCGGTCGAACATGCGGTGCATGACGGCCGTGAGTGCCGCCCGCACCTGCCCGCGTGCGAGGCCTGCCGGCAGATTGTCGTACCACGCCATGAGCGCCAGCGGCTGCATGGCGGCCATGCGGTAGGGTATCGAACGCCCGACGACGGGGAACGTGCCTTCGGGCGATATCAGACGTTCGAGCACTATCGCATACTTCTGTGCACGCAGCATGGCGCGCTTGCGGTAGAGGTCGTAGTCGATGCGGGTGTAGGAGCCGGCATCGCGCATCGCCTGCAA
The DNA here is from genome assembly GCA_947174295.1 of uncultured Alistipes sp. Taxonomy (GTDB): domain Bacteria; phylum Bacteroidota; class Bacteroidia; order Bacteroidales; family Rikenellaceae; genus Alistipes. Next base: position 2,589 of record CAMWIG010000039.1, read on the forward strand.
AGTTTCGAGGTACATCGGGTGGAAGACGTAGCTGGTGTAGTAGTCGAACGCGAAGTTCGGGCCGTCGGAGTACCACCCGTCGCCGGCATACCACTCCTCGACCTTGCGTATGGCCGAATTGATGCGGTACTCGTCGTGCGGAGCGCCGGCCCTGGCGAGAAAACTCTCGATTGTCGAGCTGAACAGCACCCAGTTGGTGTAGGGAGGGTCGATGCGCCGCAGCTGCGTGAACTCCTCGATGTAGCGGCGTTTGGTCGTCTCGTCGAGCGGCTCCCACAGAGCGTCGTAGGCGCGCAGGAAGCTCTCGGCGATGTAGGCGGCGTCGACCAGCGCCTGCCCGTGACCTCTCCACAGCAGATAGTCGGCGCTCTCGGGGTCTACGGCGTTGCGGTAGGACGCCAGCGCCATGTCGCGCATGCGGCGGCGCATCGTGCCCTCGGCGGTGTCGTCGTCGGGCAGCGCCAGCCACGGCGCCAAGCCCGCCATCAGCCGGCCGAAAGCCTCCATGTATGCCACCTCGCAGGAGCGGCCGTCCCATGCGGGGCTGGTCTCGACTTTCATGTCGCTGTGCAGCCTGCCCTCCGACATGGCGGAGAGTACCGGCTCGGCTATCCGGCAGAGCAGCTCGACCCAGTAGGCGCGGTCGTCGTTGCGGTCGCGCTCCAGGAAGCGGACGTACTCGCATGCCGCGAGCAGAAACGCTCCCGTTCCGAAGTCGGTAGCCGATTTGGCGTCGATGACCTGCCCCGGGATTGCCCGTTCGCCGATGGGTTGAACGTATCCCACCGAGCCGTCGCGCTGTACGGCGCGGTCGCGGAGGTACCGCCATCCGGCGAGTGCCGTCGGCAGGTATCGTCCGCTGTCGAGATATCCGTTGTTTATACCCCACAGCATGCCGTAGGTAAAGAATGCCGTGCCGCTCGTTTCGTAGCCAGGAGCCTGCGCCTCGTCCTTCATCGAACGCGTCCAGTATCCCTCGGGGCGCTGTGTCGCGGCGACGGCTGCGGCCATGCTGCTGAACTTCTCCTCGAAGAAGGCGCGGTGGGCGTAGTCGGCCGGCAGGTCGCGCAGCACCTTCGCCAGCGCTGCGAACACCCAGCCGTTGCCGCGCGCCCAGAAGTCCTTGGCGCCCGCAGCGGTCTTGTGCGCCGGATAGACGTACTTCGCGTCGCGATAATAGAGGCTCTCTTCGGCGTCGAACATTATGCTGTCGGAGTAGAGTATGTATTCGTAGAGCTTTTCGAGATAGAGCTCGTTGCCGGTCAGCGCATGCAGTTTCGTCATCACGGGCATTGCCATGTACAGACCGTCGGCCCACCACCAGTAGTCGTTGCGCGGAGTCGACATCTCGTACTCCATCACCTCGCGTGCGCGGCGTATGCGCCGTTCGTCGGGCAGCAGCCGGTAGAGGTCGGCGTATGTCTGGAAGCACGTCTGCCAGTCGCCGAAGAGCACGTGGTCGTCGTTTTCGCCGTAGTCGAGGCGCCATGCGGCGCGGTCGGTGCTTTTGGCTCCCTGCCAGTCGTTGTACTCGGCCCACCGTTCGGAGTATGCGCGGTAACGCTCGTCGCCGGTCAGAAAGTAGGCCTCCATGTTGCCCGTGTGGTAGGCCGCCGCATCCCAGAAGGGGCGCGTCTCGGGCGAGTGGCTCTCCTGCCATGCGGTGTTGACGCGTGCGATGAGCGCCCGCACCTCGCGGGCTTCGCGTCCGATGCCGCTGCGGGCGTTCGATGCTTTTCCGGGAGCTGCTGCGAGCAGTAGCACGGATAGAATAATGTACTTGTACATTGGATTGCTTTTGTGTTTTAGGGTTAGAGTCGGATTTACCGTTTTTTCGGTACATAAAATTACTCCGCCTGCGGCCTTCGGACCAATTGCCGGGGGCGAACAAGTGGACGGCCGAGCCTTCTCGGCTGTCGATAATGGGTTGATATGCCGGGAAATTGGGCTTCGTGCGGCGAGCCCGAAAAAGTGGAAGGCTTGACCGTGCCGTTACTGCCTGCCGGTCTCCTCCGGGCGAATCGCCGCTCCTACCTGCGCGGCGATTCGGCGCATGCCTTCGGCCGTCGGGTGGCCGTGCTGTTTGTCGATGTCGTGCAGGCGGATGTTCGCGATGCCGTAGCGGTCGCATATCTCCTCTATGGCCGAGGCTATCTGCTCGGAGAGCCCCGTGTTCTCGATGTTGAAGATTGCGGCTTCGGGGTGCTCGCGCAGCAGCGTATCGAAGAGCTTGCAGAGCGCCGGACGGAACGAGTAGAGCGACTCGGCCGTCCAATCGCCGTATGTATTCTCGCCGACGGGCGCTCCGGCCCAGGAGTCGTTCGTGCCGCCGAAGACGAGTATGATGTCGGGCGAGCCTATGTCGCTCGCTCGCGTGATGAACGAGCGGTCGGAGTAGTCCGCCTTGTCGTAGCCCGTGTTGCAGACCGTCGAGCCCGAGTAGGAGCAGTTGTGTTCGAGCCGCAGGCCGCACTCCCCGACGAGGATGCTCCACCACGTCTGTTCCGCATCGCACACGTCGAGCGACGGATAGTAGACGAGGTTTTCGGCCGGAGTCACGCATCCGGCGAAGGTCGAGTAGGAGTCGCCGAGAATCGACACGCTCCGGCGTGCGGTTTGTGCTGTTGCCGTCGTGGCGGCGAGTGCGAGTGCGAATGTCGCGAGCAGTAATCGTTTCATGATATGCAGTATTCAGAGTTTCAGAGCAACCGTGCGGCCCCGGGGGCACTTCACCGTGCGCGCCGAGCCGTCGGGCAGCCGCAGCGTGACGCGCTGCGATGTTCCGCTGCGCAGCGTCGCCTCCGCGGGGCGTCCGTCTTGCCAGCGGCACGACACCTCCACGTCGCCGCGCGCCTTCAATCCGCGGAACGAACCCTCGCTCCATGCCGACGGCAGTGCGGGCAGGAGCGCTATTTCGCCGTCGTGGCTTTGCAGAAGCATCTCCATGATTCCGGCCGCGCCGCCGAAGTTGCCGTCTATCTGGAACGGCGGGTGCGAGCAGAAGAGATTGGGAAACGTACCTCCGCGGCGGCCGTGCTCGGTAATTGCCGGTTGGAGAAGGCTGCGCAGGAGCTTGTGTGCGCGGTCGCCGTCGCCGATGCGGGCCCAGAAGCATATCTTCCATGCTCGCGACCAGCCCGTGCCGGCGTCGCCGCGGCGGTCGAGCGTTCGGCGGCAGGCGTCGATGAGTTCGGGTGTGCGGCGGGTGATTTGCGATGCGGGGTATAGTCCGAACAGGTGCGACACGTGGCGGTGGTGGATGTCCGTTTCGCGATAGTCTTCCAGCCACTCCATCAGATAGCCTTCGTCGGCCACCTGCATCGGCGGCAGTTTCGCTGCCGTTCGGCGAAGCGCTGCGGCGAACTCGCCGTCGATACCGAGCGTCGCGGCGGCCTCGGCCACGGCGCCGAACAGCTCGCGGGCGATTTGCGTATCCATCGTCGAGCCCATACACACGTATATGGCGCGGTCGGGGTCGTCGGGCATGTAAAATCCGTTCTCTGGCGAGGTCGTGGGGGCGGTGACGAGCCAGCCGTGCGAGGGCTCCTCCATGAGGAGCGATTGCAGAAACTCGGCTGCGCCCTTCATCAGGGGATATACGCGGCGCAGATACTCCTCGTCGCGCGTGTAGAGGTAGTGTTCCCACAGATGCAGCGTCAGCCATGCACCGCCGGTGTTCGTGGCGCCCCACTCGGGGTTCTCGGCCGGCGAGGTGAACTGCCAGACATTGGCCAGCACGTGGGCGCACCAGCCCGGTGCGTCGTAGAATACGCGGGCGGAGCGTTCTCCTGAGTCTGCTATCGACTCGACATAGCCGGTGAGCGGTTCTGCGAGTTCTGCGAGGTTGCCCGGTTCGAGCGGCCAGTGGTTCATCTGCACGTTGATGTTCATGTGGTAGTCGCCGTTCCAGGGGCAGACGCAGCCGTCGGCCCAGATGCCTTGCAGGTTGGGCGGCAGCATGCCGCGGGCGGTCGAGGCGATGAGCAGGTAGCGGCCGTACTGCATGTAGAGCGCCGCCAGCGCAGGGTCCTCCTCCTCGGCGAAGCGCTCGATGCGGCGGTCGGTCGTGAGAGCAGCGTCCTGCGGCCCGAGGTCTATCTCCACGCGGTCGAACAGCTCGCGGTGCGCGGCCGTGTGGCGCCGGCGCAGCTCGGGGTAGGGTATACTCTCCGCGGCGTCGAGAATCTCCGATATGCGGGTGTCGATGCCGGGGGTGTCGTAGTCGGTGGCGGCCGTGAGCAGAATCACGGCGCGGTTGCAGTCGGATACGTGCAGCCTCCGGCCGTCGGTTGCGACGGAGCCTTCGGCGATGATTCGCATCTCGGCTGCGTAGCTCATGCCGGCGGCGTCGGAACCGCTGTCGAGCGTGCCGCTCATGCGGACGCTGCGTTCTTCGGCCGTCACCTCGGCCCTTTCGGGGCGCGAGAGCGTCGCCGTGAAGTCGAGCGGCGCGCCGTCGGACTCCACGGCCACGGCCACGGCGTCGTCGGCCATGGAGACGAGGTATTCGTAGCGGTAGCTTGTGCCTGCGGCCGTGAACGAGGTCTCGGCCACGGCATCGCGCAGCGACAGGCGGCGCGAGTAGCCGGCGACTTGCGCCGTGTCGACGGCGAAGTCTATCTCCATGAGCCCGAGGGTTTGGTAGGAGCCGAATGCCGGGGAGGAGCCTCCTCCGCCGTTGCATGTGAAGTGGGCGTACATAATCTCCTGCGCCTCGGCGTTGCGGCCCTCCGCGAGCAGGCGGCGTATCTCGGGCAGCCATGCGGCAGCCTCGGGATTGTCGGTCTGCTGCCGCGAGCCGCTCCACATCGACTCTTCGTTGAGGACTATGCGCTCCTCGGCCGGCCGGCCGTAGGGCATCGCGCCCAGACGTCCGTTCCCGAGCGGAAGCGTCTGCTCCCAGACTGATGCCGGGGCGTCGTAGCGCAGCACGAGGTCGTCGAGCCTTTCGGCAGGCTGCGTGCCGCAGGCGGCGAGGATGGCGGCGAGCGATGCCGCGAGTGTCGATAGGTGTCTCATTGTTCGTCTGTACGGTTTTGGGGTTGGCTGGCAGCATGGCGCCGCTGATACTCCGACGGTGAGCATCCGAATTCGTCGCGGAAGTGCCGGGCGAAGACCTTCGGCGAGTTGAAGCCTACCATGTAGGCCACCTCGGCGATGTAGGTCTGCCCCGATTCGAGCAGCTGTGCGGCGCGTTTGAGCCGTATGGCTCGTATGAATTCCAGCGGAGCCTTGCCGGTGATGAAGAGCAGTTTTTTGTAGAGGTGCGTGCGGTGCATGTGCAGCATCGTCGAGAGGTCGGCTACCGAGAAGTCGGGATTGCCGATATTGTCGTTCACGGCGTCGATGGCCGCCTGCAACAGACGGTCGTCCATCGACGTTATGGTTATCTGGTCGGGCGCTATGTCTATCTGCTTGTCGAAGAGACGGTGGGCGCGCTGTTTCCATTCGAGGAAGCGGGCGATGCGCAGACGCAGAATCGCCATGTTGAACGGCTTGGTGATGTAGTCGTCGGCGCCCGATTCGAGTCCGGCGCACTCGTCCTCCTGCATCGAGCGGGCGGTGAGCAGTATGACCGGGATATGCGACACGTTGATGTCGGACTTCATGCGGCGGCAGAACTCCACGCCGTCCATGACGGGCATCATCACGTCGCACACCACGATATCGACCTGCTCGTCGCCGACCTTGCGCAGGGCCTCGGCGCCGTCGGCCGCTTCGATTACGTCGTATTCCGAGCTGAGCGACGCCCGCATGAACTGCCTGAAATCGTCGTTGTCGTCGACTATCATCAGCACGGGGCGTTCGCGTGCGGGGCTCTCCGCCGCAGGTGCCGCATCGGCGGGCCCGACCTCTGCCGCGAGCGATTCCTCGGCCTGCTCGGCCTGCCGCACGGGCAGTGTGAACGAGAATACGGCGCCGCACGGGTCGTTGTCGCCGACCGTAATCTCGCCGCCGTGCATGACGGTGAACTCTCGGGCGATGTGCAGCCCTATGCCGCTGCCCGATGTCGCGCTGTCGGCCGCCGCCTGATAGAATCTGTCGAAGATGCGCCGCTTGTCGCTGTCGGGAATGCCGCATCCGCTGTCGGCGACGCTCACTCGCAGGAACCCATCCTCCGCGCGTGCCGCCGACACGGCGATGCGTCCGCCGCGCGGCGTGAATTTCAGTGCGTTGGAGAGCAGGTTCGTGAGTATCTTGGTCACCTTGTCGCGGTCGAGCTCCGTGGTGAGCTCCTCGTCGGGCGTCTCCACGTCGAAGGCTATTCCTGCATTCTGCAACATCAGCTCGAACGACGAGCAGACCTCTCTGACCAGTGCCGCGAGGTCGGCGGTCGCGAGGTTGAGCGTCATGCCGTAGACCTCCAACTTGCGCAGGTCGAGCAGCTGGTTGACGAGCGTCAGCAGGCGGCGGGCGTTGCGGTAGACGGTGTTTATCGTCATGTCGTCGCGCACTTCGGGTCTGCTGCGCAGCAGCTCTTCGATAGGCGATATGATGAGCGTGAGCGGCGTGCGGAAGTCGTGGCTCACGTTTGTGAAGAACTGCATCTTCATCTGGTCGACATAGTGCTGCTGTTCGCGGCGCATGGCCAGCTCCATGGCCTCTATTCCGCGTGCCCGTCTGCGGCGGAACGCGGCGAGGGAGATTGCGGCGGCGGCGATCGATGCCGCGATGTACGAAATTATGGCTGCCGTCGAGAGGTACCACGGGTTGCGCACGACTATCGAGAGCGACGCCGACGTCTGCGTTCCGTCGCCCGCCGGAAGCGTCGCGAGCGTGAGACGATAGCGCCCCGGGCGGAGGTTGAAGAATGTCAGACGCGTCGAGAAGTTGTCGACGGGCACCCATTCGTCGGAAATGCCCTCCATGCGGTAGAGCAGTTCGCGGCGGAAGGTCGACGAGTAGTTGAGAGCCGCGAAGTCGACCGCCAGACGGTTGTGGTTGTGCCGGAGTACGATTTCGGGTGTGTGCTCCATGGCGCGGTCGAGTATCGTGCAGCCGTCGATGCTCTCGCCCGGATGTACGGGAGTTCCGTTGACCTGAATTCCCGTGAAGTAGAGCTGCTGCGTGCCGTCGGAGCCTTTTCCGTCGACCGATCCGGGCATGAAGCGCATGTAGCCGTTGAATGTCCCGGCCAGAATGCCGCCGTCGGCCGTGCGGCAAGCCGAGCGTTGGTTGAAGCGGACGCCTGCGGCATTCGGAAAGCGGTAGGTGCGTGTGGCGAATCCGTAGCGGCCGCGCTCGTCCGTGCCGTCGCGGCGTATGCCGCAGATGCAGTCGGAGGCCATTATCCACAGCGTGCCGTCGTCGCCTGCGACGATGCTCTGCGCCGTCGATATGTCGAGCTCCGGCAGGTCGTAAAGTTCGCCCGACGCCTTGTCGTACATGCCCACGCGCCCCTCGCGGATGAACCACAGAGCGTCCTCGTGGTCGGCGCAGACGCCCGACAGCACCGGGTTTCCGAACGGTTCGCCGCTGCGTCCGCATGTTACGGTGGCCGCGCGCTCGGTTGCCGTGTCGAAAATCGACAGCCCGTATGCCGTGGCCAAAGCTATGTTGCCGTCGCGGCAGCAGTCGACTTGCAGTATGTAATTGTTCGGAAGCCCGTTGTGCTCGACGTCGTAGGTCGTCAGCCGGCCGGTGGACGGGTCGAACCGTTGCAGGCCTCCGCCGAGCGAACCTATCCATATGTTGCCTGTGCGGTCGCTGTCGATGCTCCACACGTCGACGGCTGCGAGTCCCGCTTCGCTGTCGGGAGCGGAGTATGTCGTCAGCCGACCGTCGCGATAGCACGACAGACCTCCGTAGAAAGTTCCTATCCACACTCGCCCCGCTGCGTCGCAGTGCAGCGCCGTGATGATGTTGCTGTGCAGCCGGTGCGGCCCCGTGCCGGCGGTGAAGAGCGTTTCGCGGCCCGTGCGGTCGAGCCGCACGAGTCCGTTGCCGTCGGTGCCGAACCAGAGGTTGCCCTCGCGGTCTTCGCACGTGGCGTTGATGTCGTCGTTGAGGTATCGGCTGTAAAACGATTGCAGGTGCAGCAGCGAGTATCGCCGGTTTTCGCCGCGCCACACCGACACTCCGTTTTTGGTGTAGCCTATCCAGATGTTGTCGTCGCGGTCGCGGAAGAGCGAGAAAACGCTGTTGCCGGCCAGCGACGAAGGGTCGGTCGGTATGTTTTCGAGGTAGGTCATCGACTCGTCGAGGTGGCGGATGCAGATGCCGCCATGGTCGGAGGCCATCCATACGTCGCCCTTGGCATCCTCGATGATGCTGCAAATGAATCCCCGCGGAATGTGCCGCGGGTGCGAGTCGTTGCTGAAATGTTCGTAGGCGCTGCGGGCCGGGGAGTAGTGCCACACGCCGCGTGTCCGCTGCGAGAGCCATATTCCGTCGGTCGAGTCGACGAAAACCAGGTAGAACGGTTCGTCGTCTGCGGCGGGTGGTGCGGCTATCGGCTCTATCGTCGCGACCGAATCGTTCGCGACGGCGTAGCGCAGCACCTTGCCGTCGCCGCACAGGGCGTGGATTATGCGGCCCGCATCGTACATGTCGGTTACGGATGCGGCATCGTCGCCTCTGGCGACGAGCTGCTTTTCGTGCGACCCTCTCGCGCGAAACCACAGTGCGCCGTCGTCCACCCACCAGAGATTCTTCTTGTTGTCGACGTAGAGCACGGCTACGAGGTCTTCGGCCCCGAGAAAATCGGCCGTCCGGCGTGCGTTCCATTCGCAGTCGGCCATCTGGTCGTAGACCACCACGTCGTGCTGCCGGCGCAGCCACAGCCGGCCTTCGGAATCCTGCATGACCTTGTCGATATGGCTGCCGTTGAAGACCGTTTTCTGCTCGATCATGTAGCCGTCCAGATCGCGGAAGAGTCCGTTGCGCGTGGCGAGCCAGATGAAACCGTCCGAATCCTGAAATATGGAGTTTATCCACATGTTCGGGGTCTCGATATGGTCGAACAGGTAGGTTTTGTCGTCCGGGGCCGTGGCGGCCGCAGAGCGGAGACAGAACAATGCGAGGGTCGTTATGATGAGCAGTAGTCGTTTCATTGGCGGGTGTCTTTTCGGCGGTTTCGTCGCGGCGGTCGCCGCGGCGGGTTCGCACTATGTGCGAAGATAATGAAAATAACGCAAGCTGCAACGAACCCGCGTTATTTTCACTGTTACTATCTCCGCGGTCAGAGGTTTTCGCCGCGTGCGCCGTGCATCAGCGCGTCGAGATACGGTTGCTGGAAGTCGTGCACCTTGCCGGTCGAGCGGTTCATCACGTCGCTGCCGGTGTCCCACACGAACGGGACGTAACCGTTCTCCGCGGCGTATTTCGTGGCGTAGTAAATCCACTGGCGGCGGCTCTCCATGTAGGTTTCGTTGTTCTTGAACTCCGGTTTGTAGAGTGCTCCGTACTCGCCGAGGATGAACGGAACGCCTGCGTCGTAGAACTTGCCGAGCTGCGTGAACTGTGTGCGGAGAGTCTCTATTTCGGCGTCGGTGCCCCACGAGGTGCGCTTCGCGTCGTCGCCGCAGAAGTCCCACGGGTCGTAGCAGTGCACTTCGAGCATCTGCCGTCCCTCTGTCGTGTCGTTCGACATCGCGTGCTTCTGGGCGCCCAGCCAGATGTTGGTGTTGTAGGTCTGCGTCACCAGCACGCGGTAGGCGTTGCGGCCGCCCGTGGCGCGCACGGCGTCGACGAAGGTCTGGTTGAACGACTGCTGTACGGCGATGTGCTCGCTCGTCGGATTGCCGTAATCGGCATGCACCTCGTTGGTGCCGGCGAAGAGCAGATGTTCGTCGTAGTCGCGGAAGTATTTGGCTATCTGAGTCCACAGGCGCGTCTGCATGGCGTTGACCTCCTCCTGACGGGCGTAGGTGGGGTTGTTTTCGAGCCAGCCGCCGTCCCAGTGGATGTTGATGATGGCGTACATGTCGCCTGCGGCGTAGCAGTAGTCGACCACCTCCTTTACGCGGGCCAGCCATGCGAGGTCGATTTTCCATGTCGAGTGGTCGGAGATATGTCCGCAGACCCACGCCGTCGGTATGCGCACGGCATTGAATCCGGCAGCCTTGCAGCCGTCGATGAGCGCCTGGGTGATGCGGGGATTGCCCCACGACGTCTCGCTGCCGGTCCACAGCGTCATG
>CAMWIG010000040.1 GCA_947174295.1 uncultured Alistipes sp.
GTCGAGACGGGCCGTGTATTTTTCGGCAGCGGCGCGCAGCGTCTCGTCGCCCGTAAGGTCGTAGGCCTCCCAGAGCGAACCGGGGAAAAATCCGCTCGTCCAGTCGTAGGCGTCGATAACCCTGAATTTGGGCATCAGCGAACGCGGAAAACCGGGCAGCGAGTCGAATTCGGCCGCCGCCTGCGTCAGCTGAAAACGGGCATGGTCGATTCCGCGCTTCACGGCATCGAGCTTCGGGTCGCGTTCGGAGTGACAGCTCGCGAAGAGCAGCATGCAGAGACCGAGGATCGGAAAATTTTTTTTTCTCATGTCGAGGTTCTGTTAAAGTTAGTTTTTCGAGTGTTTTTTGTAAAACAAAAGTAGACATACGCCGACGAACCGACATCGAAAATTGCATAAATGTTCTTAAAACGCGCTCAAACCGTTTTCGATTTTGTGCAAACTAATGTAGAATTTGTGCAAATAGTCCGAAACGAACCCCGTTACGGCACTCCATACGGCGCATGCGGATTCCGGGCACACCGCCGCCGCACATGTTTCCGGCCGCGCAAAATCGATCCGATTTCCCGCCGGCGAGGCAGGTGCGATTTTGAATTTCGGATTTTGAATCCTACATTTGCAATATGCAACCCGATGCGGACATACTCGCCACCCTGCGCAAATACTGGGGATACGACTCGTTCCGGCCCGTCCAGGAGAGCGTCGTGCGCTCGATTCTCGACGGACGCGACACGCTCGTACTCATGCCCACCGGCGGCGGAAAGTCGCTCACGTACCAGGTACCCACCATGGCACGCGAGGGGTTGTGCATAGTGGTCACGCCGCTCATAGCGCTGATGAAAGACCAGGTCGACCGCCTGCGCCGCATGGGCATACGCGCCGCGGCCATACACTCGGGCATGTCGCCTCGCCAAATCGACATCACGCTCGACAACTGCGTCTACGGCGACATGAAGTTCCTCTACGTGGCTCCCGAGCGGCTCGGCACCGAGACATTCCGGCTGCGCGTGCAGCGCATGAACGTGTCGCTGCTGGCCGTCGACGAGGCGCACTGCATATCGCAGTGGGGCTACGACTTCCGGCCGGCCTACCTTCGCATCGGCGAGATACGGCGCCTGCTGCCCGACACGCCGGTGCTGGCGCTCACGGCGTCGGCCACCGAGGTCGTGACGCAGGACATCATGGAGAAGCTCTCGTTCGCCGAGCCGCATATCCTGCGCGGCAGCTTCGCGCGGCCAAACCTCTCCTACTCCGTGCGCCATGTCGAGGATAAGAACGGTCAACTGCTGCGGCTGGTCGACAATGTCCCCGGGTCGGGAATAGTATATGTACGCACGCGCGAAGGCACGGAGCAAATCGCCGGATTCCTGCGCGAACACGGCGTCACGGCAGCCGCCTACCACGGAGGAATGCCCCACGCCGAGCGGTCGATGCGGCAGGAGGAGTGGTTGCAGGGCAAGGTGCGCGTCATGGCCGCCACCAACGCATTCGGCATGGGAATAGACAAGGCCGACGTGCGGTTCGTCGTCCACTACTCGATGTGCGACTCGTTGGAGAGCTACTATCAGGAGGCGGGGCGCGCCGGACGCGACGGCGCACGCAGCTACGCGCTGCTGCTGGTCGCACCCGACGACGGCGAGCGCATACGCAAGCGGTTCGACGCCGAATTCCCGCCTCTGGACAAGGTGCGCGCGGTTTACGAACGCGCCTGCGACTACTGCCAGGTGGGCATAGGCGATGGATTCCAGGCATCGTTTCTGTTCAACATCTACGACTTCTGCGCCCGCAACCGGCTCTTCCGCGGCACGGTCGAGAGTGCGTTCAAACTATTGAGTCAGAACGGATACATGACCCTCACGGATACCACCGACAATCCGGCCCGCATAATGTTCACCGTCAGCCGGGACGACCTCTACAAGCTGCGCGTGAAACGCGCCGAACTCGACCATATCCTGCGCGTGATACTGCGTCTCTACGACGGTGTGTTCGTCGACTTCCGCCCCGTCGACGAGGCGCAAATCGCCACCGTGAGCGGCTACACCGTCGACCGTGTGCGCGAGCTGATGAAACAGCTGTGGCAGATGCGCGTCATACGCTACATCCCGGCCAACCGCTCGCCGATACTCTTCTTCGACGCGGAGCGCCTGCCGACGGCCGACCTCTACATCTCGCCCGACACCTACAAGCGCCGCCGCGAGCTGACCGAGGAGCGATTCGCCGGGATGCTCGCCTACGCCGGCGGCGACGACCGATGCCGCAGCCGCATATTGCAGGAGTACTTCGGCGACACCCGAAGCGGCGACTGCGGTGTGTGCGACATATGTCTGGCGCGCCGGCGCGCCGCCAAAATCTCCGCCGCGCCGCACGACGACCTCCACAGCCGCATACTCGCCCTGCTGGCAGACCGCGAAGCCGACGTGCGCGAGATAGCCGCGGAGTTCAGCTGCGGCGACGCTCAGGTGGTGCTGGCAGTCAGAAAGTTGCTCGACGACGGTAAAATTTCGACCCTTGCGGATGGAAAACTCGCGATAAATAGGTAACTTTGTGTCCCAATTTACGCGAAGATGCAGCAAAACGACATATTCCAATCCACGATAACCAACGACGAGACGGCGGCGCTGCCCGCCGCGCAATTCGGCGGCCGCATAATAGTGGTCGACACCGAAGCGCGCATAGAGGAGGCATGCCGCGACCTCGCATCGCACAAGGTCATCGGTTTCGACACCGAGACGAGGCCCTCGTTCCGCGCCGGTGCGGTGAACCGCGTAGCGCTGTTGCAGCTCTCGGTGCCAGGCCGGTGCTATCTGTTCCGTCTGTGCCGCATAAAGCTCGACAAACCTATCCTGCGCATTCTCGAAAGCCGTTCGATAGTCAAGGTCGGAGCGGCCGTCGCGGGCGATCTGGCGGGGCTGCGGCAGCTGCGGCACTTCCGCGACGGAGGGTTCGTCGACCTGCAAACCGTGGCGCCCGAGTGGGGCATCGAGGAGAAGAGCCTGCGCAAGCTCTCGGCCATAGTGCTCGGAAAGAAGATTTCGAAGGCGCAGCGCCTGAGCAACTGGGAGGCAGTGACCCTGACCGAGCCGCAGAAAATCTATGCGGCCACCGACGCATGGGCGTGCGCCGAAATATACGAACGCCTGCAAAAAACACCGAAAACGAAGAGACAGCAATGATACCGCAAGTACATCTCAGAAGAGGCAAGGAGGAGTCGCTCCTGCGCCGGCATCCGTGGATATTCTCGGGCGCCGTGGAATACATCAAATCGGAGGAGGAGCCCGCCGAGGGCGCCGTGGTGGACGTCTACACCAAACACGGCGATTTCATCGCCCGCGGACACTACCAGATAGGTTCGATAGCCGTGCGCGTACTCACCTTCGAACAGGAGGAGATAGACTCCGCCTGGTGGTGCGGCCGCGTAAGGTCGGCCTACGAGGTGCGCCGCACGCTGGGACTCGTCGGCGACAAGGCCACGACGTGCTACCGTCTGATTCACGGCGAGGGCGACTCGCTGCCTGGGCTCGTGGTCGACATCTACGGCTCGACAGCCGTCGTGCAGTGCCACTCGGTGGGCATGTACCGCTCGCGTCAGGCCATAGCCGAGGCCATACGCGCGACATACGGCGATGCCATAACGGCCATCTACGACAAGAGCTCGCAGACCGTACCCTACAACGCCCATCTGAACGCCGTGGACGGATATCTCTACGGCAGCACCGACCACGAGTCGGCCGTCGTATTGGAAAACGGACTCAAATTCTCGGTCAACTGGGAGAAAGGACAGAAGACCGGATTCTTCATCGACCAGCGCCAGAACCGCGAACTCGTGCGTCACTACGCCGCAGGCCGCACCGTACTCAACACCTTCTGCTACACGGGCGGATTCTCGGTCTACGCCATGGCCGGCGGCGCCGCGGAGGTGTGCTCGGTCGACTCGTCGGAACGCGCCGTGCAGCTCGCCGACGAGAACATGCGTCTCAACTTCGGCGAGGGCGTGCGCCACTCGTCGCTGGCCGTCGACGCCGTGGAGTACCTGAAAGACATCGGCGACCGCTACGACATGATAATCCTCGACCCGCCGGCATTCGCCAAGCACCACAAGGTGCTGGGCAACGCCATGCAGGGATACAAGCGTCTGAACGCCCGCGCGCTGTCGCAAATCAAGAGCGGCGGAATACTCTTCACTTTCTCCTGCTCGCAGGCCGTGTCGAAGGAGCTCTTCCGCACCACCGTATTCTCGGCTGCGGCAATCGCCGGACGCAAGGTGCGCATACTGCACCAGCTCACGCAGCCCGCCGACCACCCGATAAACATCTACCACCCCGAAGGCGAGTACCTGAAAGGGCTGGTGCTTTACGTCGAGTAGCGCAATGGAGCGCGCCGAGAGAGCCTGCGCATGGCTCGACAGCCACGGCATACGCTACGACATGTACCGCCACGAGCCGTCGCCGACAATCGAGCTGGCCATGCGCCACTGGCGCGACGACGGCTCGCGGCACTGCAAGAACCTCTTTTTCCGCAACCACAAGGGCAACCGCCACTATCTGGTGTGCTTCGACTGCCGGCAGACGCTGGCCATACGCGACCTCGAAGAGCGCCTGCATCAGGGCAAACTCTCGTTCGCATCGCCCGAGCGCATGATGCGCTACCTCGGGCTCGAACCGGGCTCGGTGTCGCCGTTCGGACTGATAAACGACACGGAGAACCACGTGCATCTGTTCCTCGACAGCAGGCTGCAAGAGTGCGATTCGCTGAGCTTTCACCCCAACGACTGCCGCGCCACGGTGGTAATAGAGCGCGAAGAGTTCATGCGCTACCTCTCGGCCGCGGGCAACAGCTACGAATTTCTCGACCTCTACTGATTGTGCGCCCGCTACGGCACCGTGGACGCAACCCCGGTTCGCCGTGCGATGTTTTTTTTCGGCCGAAGTGCAACTTTTCGGCGTCGGAAGCGTCTTACGTGTAAACGACACAATCGAAATATGGAACCGCACTACACACGACAGAACGACTTCGAGTCGTTCGTCGCAGAACACCGCCGAATCATCGGCCGCATCTGCTACATGTACGCAGGCGGCAGCGACGACTTCGACGACATGTATCAGGAGATACTGATAAACATCTGGCGCGGACTCGACACGTTCGAGGGAAGGTCATCCCCGTCGTCGTGGGTCTACCGCATCGGCATCAACACCTGCATATCCTACCGCCGCCGCAACCGCCGTTTCTCGGGCGCGCTGTCTCTCGCGGCATGCGCGGGAATCATCGACGACACCCCGGGCGGCGACGAGCGCCTGCTTGCGCTGCGCCGCTCGATAGAGAGGCTCGACCCGATCGAAAAAGCCGTCGTGACGCTCTGGCTCGACGAGGTGCCATACGACGAGATAGCCGCCATAACGGGTCTCTCGCGCAACAACGTGGCATCGAAACTCCACCGCATAAAGCTCAAACTACGAAACGAAAACAGATAATTCATCACATACTCATGGAACTCGACGAACTCAAAACCGGCTTGCAGGCTCTCGACCGACGAATCGACAGCGCCGAGACCCGCATCAGCGAAATGGCCGCAGGAATCAGCCGCGGCAAATTCCTAAACGTCCAGCAGCGCATACGCCGCACGCTGCGCGTGCAGATAGTCCTGCTTCTTTTTCTGCCCTGCATGACGCTGAACATCACCCGATTCGGCACGAGTCACTACACGACGGCAATGATTCTAATGTCGGCTCTGTTCGTCGTGGCGATGCTCATACGCCAGACGATACTGCTCGACTCGCTCGCCCGCATCGACATCGAACGGCAGTCGATAGCCGCAGCGGCAGCAGCCGTGGTGCGGTTCCGCCGCCGGCTCATCGCAGGCTCGGCAGCGGGCGCAGTGTGCGCCGTACCGTTTATAACGGCCATCGGGTTGCACATAGCATCGCTCGGCGACCGATACATGCTCTACGGGTTCATATTCGGAATCGCCGTCGGGATACCGATAGGACTCAATCTGTTCCTGCGCAAACTCCGCGAAACAGACTATCTCGCCAAGGCCCTGGCCGACGAGTAATCCTTCCCCGACTCACTCTGAACAGCGGCACGGCCGACGCAGACACATAAATGAACGACCGGCGGACCTTCGGGTCCGCCGGTCGTTCATTTACAAAGAGGATGCACGCTGCTACTTCTTGCGGCGCTGCTGCGCCTCCTGCTGGCGCATCAGCTCTTCGTAGCGAAGCTGGAATTTCGACTTCTTGCTGTTCTTGCTCTTCGCGGCATTGGCCTGCATGATGGCGTGTATCTTGTCATCGTCGATCATGCGGCGGATTACCATGGTCTGGACAATCGTTATGATGTTGGCCAGGAAGTAGTAGAAGCACAGACCGCTCGAATAGCTGTTGAACCACAGGAGCATCATTGCCGGCATCATGTAGACCATCATGAACTTCATGCCGGCCATCTGAGGCTGCGACGAGGCCGTCTGCTGGTAGTTCACGTAGGAGAATGCGAACAGCGCCACGGCCATCAGCAGGGCGAACAGACTCACGTGGTCGCCGTAGAACGGAATCGAGAACGGCAGATCGACTATGCTGTCATACGACGACAGATCGTCGGCCCAAAGGAACGACTGCTCGCGAAGCTCGATCGACGCCGGGAAGAAGCGGAACATGGCGATGATGATAGGCATCTGAATCAGCATCGGGATACATCCGCCCATGGGGTTGATGCCGGCCTTCTTGTAGAGCTCCATGGTTGCCTGCTGGCGCTTCATGGTATCCTCCTGACGGGGGAACTTGGCGGCAAGAGCATCGACCTCGGGCTTGATGACGCGCATCTTGGCGGTCGAAACGTAGCTCTTGTAAGTCAGCGGGAAGATGATGAGCTTGATGAGAACGGCCAGAATCAGGATGATGATTCCGAAGCTGGCGATATGGTTGCGCAGAAGGTCGAACACGGGAATCACGAACCAGCGGTTCACCCAGCCGAATATACCCCACCCCAGCGGCACGAGGCGCTCCATGGCGACAGACTCGCCCTCGGCATCCTTGATATTTTTCAGTATGGCGAACTTGTTGGGGCCGAAATAGAAGGCCATGTCGTAGGATTCGGTCTGCGGCGTGTAGGGCACGGCCGTTTTCAGCGAATAGTTCTTCATGATACCCGACCCGGGCTGCGCCGTGGTGAAGGCCATGTCGGCGTAGCTGAGGTTGTCGCGGGCGATGAGCGCCGAGGTGAAGAACTGCTGCTTGAAACCTACCCAGTTAACCGACGTGGAAACCGACTTCGACTTGCTCTCGTCGCTCTGTCCCAGCTCCTCGATCGACGAATCGCCCGGATAGCGGAATGCGAGCGTAGTGTACATGTTCTCGTTCTGGAAACCCTTCTCGTTCTGGTAGGAGGTGTTGCTCCACTCGATGCCGAGGCTGGTCTGCGAGGCCATGTACGGAGCCATGTCGACCGGCGTGACGCGGAAATCGACGAGGTAGTCGCGCGCGGGGTCGCCCGTATTATATAAGGTATAGTCGTAGCGCAGCGCTGCTCCCGGAGCCACGGGCAGCGTCATCGTAACGGTCGTCGCATCGCCGGCGGTAGCCACTTCGGGCACGAACACATACTCCGAAGTGTTCACACGCACGTTGTTCAGACCGTTCTTGATATAGAACGACATGTCGAAGCGCGCCGTCTCGGGCACGAACATGCGCACGCGCTCGTTGCGCTCGCCCTTCGGGGCGTAACGCGTGTAGTCTTTGAGTTCGACGCACGTAATCTGACCTCCCACGGTCGAGAAGTCGACCGTCATCACGTCGTTCGCGACGGTCAGCGTCTCGGGCTCGCGCTCAGCCGAAGCGGCGAGCGTCTCGCCGAGTGCTGCGATGCGGCGACGCGAAGCCTCGTTCACGAGGCTGTCGATTGCAGGCGCACCATCCTCGGCCGGAGCCGCCGCAACCTCATCCGCCGGCTCTTCGGCGGGGGTCTGCGAAGCCACGTACTCCTGATATGCGCGCAGTTTCTCCTGGTACTCCCTCTGCTGGCGGCCGTTGATGACCATGAAAATCACGAACAGCACGCTGACGACGGCAATACCTGCGATTGATTTCTTATCCATTATGTCTCGTTAATTGTTTTGTGCCTGCCGCACCGCAGCGAACCTGGGCGGCGACGGCACCACGCGAAGAGGCAGCCGCAACCGTCCGCAGTTCGCGGAGCCGAAGTCTTCCGACATCGGCTCCGCGGCCGCAGGTCTGCGTTTTACTTATTGCGATACTTCAATGCCGCAGCCACGAACGCCACGAACAGCGGGTGCGGCGTGCGGACGGTGCTCTTGTACTCGGGATGGTACTGCGTACCTACGAACCACGGATGTTCGGGAATCTCGACCACCTCGACCAGCCCCGTGTCGGGATTCACGCCCGCGGCACGCATGCCGGCCGCCTCGAACTGCGCGAGGTAGTCGCTGTTGAACTCGTAGCGGTGGCGGTGACGCTCCGTAACCGACGTCGTGCCGTAGGCCTCGGCTACCTTCGAGCCCTCGACGAGCGAACAGGGATAACCGCCCAGACGCATCGTACCGCCCTTGGCCGTAACGCCCTTCTGCTCCTCCATGAGGTCGATGACCGGGTGCGTCGTCGAAGACTCCATCTCCACCGAGTTGGCATCCTCGAATCCCAGCACGTTGCGCGCGAACTCGATGACGGCGCACTGCATGCCGAGGCAGATTCCGAAGAACGGGATACCGTTCTCACGGGCGAAACGCACGGCGGTAATCTTGCCGTCGATTCCGCGGTTGCCGAAACCGGGAGCCACCAGAATACCGGCCTTGTCGCCCAGCTGCTCGGCCACGTTCTCCGGGGTGAGCTTTTCGGAGTTCACATAGCGCAGCCTGACCTTGCAGTCGTTCACCGCACCGGCATGGATGAACGACTCGCTGATCGACTTGTAGGCGTCGGGCAGTTCGGTGTACTTGCCCACCAGAGCTATCTCGACGGTGCTTCCAGGATGCTTCACCTTCTCCACGAACGCACGCCACGTGTCGAGGTCGGGCTCCTGCTCGGCCGGAATGTCGAGCTTCGAGAGAACCACCTCGTCGAGATGCTGTTCGTGCATGCGCAGAGGCACTTCGTATATTGTCGGAACGTCGATCGACTCCATGACGGCCTCGGGGTCGACATTGCAGAACAGAGCGACCTTGCGGCGCAGCTCGCGAGTGAGAGGATGCTCCGTGCGCAGCACGAGGATGTCGGGTTGCAGTCCGTTTTCGAGCAGCGCCTTCACCGAGTGCTGCGTGGGCTTGGTCTTCAACTCGCCCGACGCGGCCATGAAAGGAATCAGCGTCAGGTGAACCAGCGCCGTATTGCGGTATCCGAGCTGGTAGCGCAGCTGACGCACCGACTCGATGAACGGCAGCGACTCGATGTCGCCCACCGTGCCGCCGATTTCGGTGATGATGACGTCGTACTGCTTGGTCTGACCCAGCATCTGTATGCGGCGCTTGATTTCGTCGGTGATATGGGGGATTACCTGCACGGTTTTGCCCAGGTATTCGCCCTTGCGTTCTTTCTCTATGACGCTCTTGTAAATCTTACCTGTCGTGACGTTGTTCGCACGGGTGGTGGTAATCGAGGTGAAGCGCTCGTAGTGACCCAAATCGAGGTCGGTCTCCGTGCCGTCCTCCGTGACGTAGCACTCGCCGTGCTCGTAGGGGTTCAGCGTTCCGGGGTCGACGTTGATGTATGGGTCGAGCTTCTGGATTGTCACCGAATAGCCGCGGGCCTGCAACAGTCGCGCAATGGAGGCCGAGATGATGCCCTTGCCCAGCGACGATGCCACACCGCCCGTAACGAAAATGTACTTTGGTTTCGAGAGTTTCATAAATCTGTTTGTATCGTTTTTGCTTGCAGTTTGTTCTACACGTTCTTGCTCCTGCGGACTACTCCTCGGAGTCGATCATGCGCACCTTCTCTATCGTATCGCGCATCTCGGCCCGGGCCTTCTCGATCTTATCGCGCACGGAGGCTATCATGGCCTCGGCGTTCTTCGACTTGGAGAAGAATCCGATATTGTTCTCCAACAGAGCGATGTCCTGTTCGAGCTGGCGCACCTTGTTGTAGAGGCGCTCGCGCTCCGAACGCAGACGGCGGTCGCCCGACGCCTTCATGCCCGAGAGCTTCTCCTTGAAGCGCGACATCGAGCGGTCGCGCTCCGAGCCGCGCAGCACGCCGAACATGGCGTCGACGGCGGCCTTGTATCGCTTCTGAATCTCCTCCTTGTGTCGGATGGGCACGAAACCTATCTCGCTCCAACGGCGCTGGTACTCCTTGATGAGCTCGTAGCCGCCCTCGCGCACGTCGGCCGCAGCCATCTGTTCCAGAAGCTCGTTCTTGCGGCGCAGGTTCTCCTCCTGCTCGCCGTCCTGCGAGGCGAAGTGCTTGGCCTTGCGCTCGAAGAAGGCGTCGCACGCCGCGCGGAAACGCTTCCACACCTCGTCGGAGTGGCGGCGCGACACGGCGCCTATGGTCTTCCAGCGGGCCTGCAAGGCGATGAGCTCGTCGGTGGTCTTCTTCCACTCCTCGCTGTTGCGCACAGACTCCGCGGCTTCGCATATCTCGATTTTGAGTTGGAGGTTGTTGTCCATCTCGCTCTTGACGGTCGAATAGAACGCACGCTTGGCCTCGAAGAACTTGTCGCAGGCATTGCGGAAACGCTCGTAGATGCGGTTGTTATCCTTCTTGGGCGCGAAGCCGATGGTCTTCCACACCTTCTGAATCTCCAACAGACGCTCGCTCGCGCGGTTCCACTCCTTGCGCGAGGCGAACGCGCGCGCCGCCAGCTCCTCGGTCTTCTCGCAGAGCTCGGTTTTGAGTTCGAGATTGCGCACCTGCTCCTGTTTGAGCGACTCGAAATACTCCTGATGCGCCTTGTTTATGCGGCTCGACGCAGCCTGGAAGCGGCGCCACAGCTCCTCCTTGAACTCGGGAGCCACGGGGCCCGTCTCGCGCCACTCCTCGTGGAGCTTCTGCAACTTGTGGAACGCCTCGACGACCGACGGGTCCAGAATCAGCGACTCGGCCTGCTCGCAGAGCGAGGTTTTGAGTTCGAGATTCTTCTTCCAGTCGAGGTCGCGCAGCTCCTTGTTTATTTTGATTATTCCGTAGAAATTGTCGACTTGCAGGTTGTAGTTCTCCCACAAATCCTTAACCTTCTCCTGCGGCACGAGCCCCGTATCCTTCCAGCGCTGCTGCAACTCGCGGAAACGGACGAACGTCGTATCGAGCGTCTCGTCCGAACCGGTCAGCTCTTTGAGTTCCTCGATAATCGCGAGCTTCGTGCGAAGGTTCTGCTCCTTCTCGGCTTCGAGCGTCGCATTGAACTCGTCGCGACGGCGGCGATACTCCTTGAACAGGTCTTTCAGACGCAGCTCCAAGGCATCGGCCTCGGGCACGAACTCGCCCTCGGCGCCCGACTCTTCGAATGCGCGGCGGGCTGCCTCGACAGCCGCACGGTGCAGTTTGTAGAATGCTATCTTGACAGCCTCGGCGTCACGGCGCAGCGACTGCACCGGCTTCTCCTCCATCAGGCGGGCGAAGAGCGACACGAGCTCCTCGCGCGACTTGCCCGACATGTCGTCGGCCGCAACGGCACTCTCCGACTCCTCGGCGGTCTCCTCCCCGAGGTCTATTCCGGCATCGCTCGCAGCGAGTGCGGCGTCCTCCTCGGCGAAATCCACGCTCTCCGTCGGAACGGGAGCATCTTCCACGACATCGGTCGCAGGCAGGTTCTCCGACCCTTCGGGTCGCACGGCGGCAATCTTCGCATCGTCGGCAGTGCCGACCGGCTCCACGGGAGCCGACAGTGTTGAATTTTCAGCGGACATAAACTTTTATCTCTTTTTAAGGTTCGTTCTACCTTGTTCCGTTCTCACGCTCCCGGCGGCGGCTTGCACGTCCTTGCGGACGCGGTTGCAAATCCGACCCACTCCCTAAATCCCTCGCCTCAGGCAAGGGACTTAGTGCCGCATGCGGCAGAGGCGCATTTCCGAACGTCGGAACGGACTGTCGTTCTACCTTGTTCCGTTCTCACGCTCCCGGCGGCGGCTTGCACGTCCTTGCGGACGCGGAGCGATACAGCCGGACGGACGCGGTCGCGCAATATACTTATGTTAATAAATATATTCGGGCAAATATAGCCATTTTCCCTCGCAATCCGAAGGATTTCACACAAATTTAACATGCACAACGAAAGTTTTTCGCTACATTTGCAGAAATTCACACGGTTATGGGTTACCGCATACTGCTCGTCGACGACGAAAACGACATCCTCGAATTCGTCCGCTACAACCTCGTGCGCGAGGGCTACGAAGTGTTCACCGCCCCGAACGGCGAAGAGGGGCTGCGCGAGGCGCTCGCGCACCGCCCGCACCTGATTCTTCTCGACATGATGATGCCCGTCATGGACGGCGAGGCGACGCTGCGCGCCATACGCAGCCACCCCGAGCTGTCGCGCACGCTCGTGGCATTCCTCACGGCGCTCGGTGCCGACGAGCAGCAGGTCGCCGGCTTCGACCTCGGCGCCGACGACTACATCACCAAGCCCATACGCATGAAGATTCTCGTCAGCCGCGTGCAGGCGCTTCTGAAACGGCTGCCCGCAGAGACCGAACGGCTGCGCGGAATCGCCATCGACCGCGAGCGCCACACGGTCGCGGTCGACGGGCGGGAGATAGCGAACATGCCGCGCAAGGA
>CAMWIG010000041.1 GCA_947174295.1 uncultured Alistipes sp.
CTACGGCTGGGAGCAGATTCCGACGTCGATGAGCGAGCGCGTCGAGGTTCTGCGCGGCGGCGGTTCGGCGCTGTTCGGTGCGTCGGCCATAGGCGGAACGGTGAACGTCATCACCCGCGACCCGCTTCGCAACTCGGCCGAAGCTCAGCACACAATCACCTCGATCGGCTGCAAGAGCTCATACGACAACGTCTCGTCGGCCAACGCATCGCTCGTCACCGACAGCGGCCGCGCGGGACTCTACGTCTACGGACAGAGCCGCCACCGCTCGGGATACGACCACGACGGCGACGGCTTCACCGAAATACCCGTACTGCAAAGCACCTCGTTCGGCATGCGTTCGTTCGTCAAAACGGGCGCCTACTCGCGCCTGACGCTGCAATACAACGGCGTAGACGAGTATCGCCGCGGCGGCGACCGGCTCGACCAGCCGCCGCACGAAGCACTCATAGCCGAGCAGACCGACCACGCCATCAACGGCGGCAGTCTGTCGTTCGACATCTCGTCGGCCGACTTCGCCAATCGGTTCAACACCTACGTATCGTTCCAGCACACGGCCCGCAAAAGCTACTACGGCGCAGGCGAAGACCCCGACGCCTACGGCCGCACGCACGACCTCACGGTAGCGGCCGGAGCCCAGTACATACATTCGTTCGACCGGCTGCTGTTCATGCCCTCCGACCTCACCGTCGGTGCGGAGTACAACTACAACTATCTCGACGACCGCTCGATAGGCTACGACCACCTCACACACCAGGAGGTCAACATTTACAGTCTCTACGCCCAGAACGAGTGGAAAAACGCCCGCTGGTCGCTGCTCATCGGCTGCCGCATGGACAAACACTCGCTCATCGACCGCGCCATCTTCTCGCCGCGCGCCAATCTGCGCTACAATCCCTCGGAGAACGTCAACCTGCGCCTGAGCTATTCGAGCGGCTTCCGCGCTCCGCAGGCTTTCGACGAGGACATGCACATCGCAATCGTGGGCGGCGAGCGAATCGCCATCCGTCTGGCCGACGACCTGCGCGAGGAGCGCTCGCACAGCGTGAGCGTATCGGCCGACATGTACCGCAAGTTCGGCAGCGTGCAGACCAACCTGCTCGTCGAGGGATTCTACACCTCGCTGCCCGACGGCTTCACCCTGCGCGAAACGGGCATCGTCGACGACTCCGGCGCCTCGATCAAGGAGCGATACAACGGCTCGGGAGCAACGGTCATGGGTCTCAACATCGAGGGCAAGGCGGCGTTCTCGCGCTGGTTCCAGATTCAGGCGGGCGCCACCGTGCAGCGCAGCCGCTACAAGGAGCCCGAGGTATGGAGCGACGACGAGAGCGTCGCGCCCGTCAGCCGCATGTTCCGCACGCCGAACGTCTACGGCTACCTGACCGCATGCTTCACTCCCGTGAAGTCGTTCGACATCGACCTCTCCGGAACCTACACGGGCAGCATGCTCGTGCAGCACATGGCCGGCTCGGGAACCGAACGCGACACGGCCGTCGAGACGCGCGACTTCTTCGACCTGAACGTCAAGCTCTGCTACGACATACGCATCTACAAGGAGATAACGATGGAGATAAGCGCCGGCGTGCGCAACGTCTTCAACGCCTACCAGCGCGACTTCGACCGCGGCGCCGACCGCGACTCGGGCTACATCTACGGCCCGTCGATGCCGCGCAGCTGGTTCGCCGGCGTGAAGTTCAAGTTCTGACACCCCAGCACCGCCGCGAAAGCTCCGCAACTGGCAGAAAGCATTTATTTGCAACCGGCATTCACTGCCGAAGGTAAATATCAGGAAACGACTATTGCACACAAAAAAGAGCTCTTTATCGTACCGAAGTAGGATAAAGAGCTCTAATAAAATAAAATTATTATTTTAACGTAGCCGTCGCTTGATACGTGACCTCTTTTTCATATTTATCACATATTTTACCGTTTTTGGCAACACCGGATTCAACACAAATTTCAAAATCAGTATTGCAGGCACTTGAACACCGATGAAGTGCTCTATTTTCCGCATCTCTGGGAGTGTCGGCAACTACATCAAAAGTTAAGGCGCGGCCAACCACTGTCTCTTGTGCAACGACCTGTCCGGTTTTTTTGTCATACCATTTAATCTGTTTTTGCGTTGTTACCGTAACAGTCCAATTTGCCGCATTGGCAAATATTACAGCCGTCACTGCAAAAAATGTTAAAACTAATTTTTTCATACGCATTGCGTGTTTTAGTGGTCTTACAGCCCTGTCGACCGATTATAAATAAAAAAGAGACGTGGACTGTACTATGCCACGCCTTTATGTGAAGGTGGTAGGAAGACCTTTATCGGAAGATGTGGAATATAACAGCTCCACGCCATATAGACGTGGAGACAATTAAACCTACTCTTGCCGATTGTGATTAAGTTTCCTACGCTTTTCACATACAAGCAGTAGACATAACGTCTCTTATTATCAATATGAAGAATCGGTCTTCACCGATTCCATCGCAAAAGTATGAATTATTTATTTAATGACAAAATCCAAGCCCGCTATTTTACATTCCGGCTTCAATAAACATATGCGAATATTCGCGCACGTCTTTTTTCGTGTCGCGGAACGCTCGTTTTACGGAATTATTTAGTATTTTTGTGAGTTGGAGTAATACTTACACGGAAAACGAATAAAAACACAATACGATGACACAGGAAGAACTCTTCAAGAAACTCGTGGCTCACTGCAAGGAGTACGGTTTCATTTTCCCGTCGAGCGAAATCTACGACGGTCTGGGCGCTGTGTACGACTACGGTCAGAACGGCGTCGAGTTGAAAAACAACATCAAGCGCTACTGGTGGGATTCGATGGTCAAGCTCCACGAGAATATCGTGGGCATCGACGCGGCAATCTTCATGCACCCACGCACGTGGGAGGCATCGGGTCACGTCGGAGCGTTCAACGACCCCCTTATCGACAACAAGGACTCGAAGAAGCGCTACCGCGCCGACGTTCTGATAGAGGATTGGATGGCCAAGCAGGACGAGAAAATCGAGAAGGAGGTCGAGAAGGCCCGCAAGCGTTTCGGGGAGTCGTTCGACGAGGCGCAGTACCGCTCGACGTCGCCCCGCGTAGCCGAGACGGCCGCCAAGCGCGACGAGGTGCACCGCCGCTTCGCCGAGGCGCTGAACAGCAACGACCTGGCCGAGCTGCGCCAGATTATCGTCGACTGCGAAATCGTCTGCCCCATCTCGGGCACGCGCAACTGGACCGACGTGCGCCAGTTCAACCTCATGTTCTCGACCCAGATGGGTTCGACGGCCGACGGCGCCAACACCATCTACCTCCGTCCCGAGACGGCGCAGGGAATATTCGTCAACTTCCTCAACGTGCAGAAGACCGGCCGCATGAAACTGCCGTTCGGTATCGCACAGATAGGCAAGGCATTCCGCAATGAAATCGTGGCCCGACAGTTCATCTTCCGCATGCGCGAGTTCGAGCAGATGGAGATGCAGTTCTTCGTCCGCCCCGGCACCGAGATGCAGTGGTGGAACGAGTGGAAGCAGACCCGCATGGCATGGCACCGCGCGCTGGGCTTCGGCGACGACAACTACCGTTTCCACGACCACGACAAGCTGGCCCACTACGCCAACGCCGCGACCGACATCGAGTACAACTTCCCGTTCGGATTCAAGGAGGTCGAAGGCATACACTCCCGCACCGACTTCGACCTGGGCAACCACCAGAAGTTCTCGGGCAAGAAGATTCAGTACTTCGACCCCGAGACGGGCGAAAGCTACGTACCCTACGTCGTCGAGACATCGATCGGCGTCGACCGCATGGTGTTGCAGGTTCTCTCGGCGGCATACTGCGAGGAGAAGCTCCCCAGCGGCGAAGAGCGCATCGTGCTCCGCATTCCCGCGGCACTCGCTCCGACGAAGGTCGCCGTCATGCCGCTCGTCAAGAAGGACGGCCTGCCCGAGGTCGCACAACGCATAATCGACGACCTGAAATACGACTACAACGTCGCCTACGACGAGAAGGACTCGATCGGCAAGCGCTACCGCCGTCAGGATGCCGTCGGCACGCCGTTCTGCGTGACCGTCGACCACCAGACCTTGGAGGACAACACCGTGACCGTCCGTCACCGCGACTCGATGCAGCAGGAGCGCATCTCGATCGACGCCCTGCACGCCATGGTCGAGCAGGAGGTGTCTCTGCGCCGTCTGTTCCGCAAACTCAACCTCTAAGACATGACGACAGGCCACAGCCGCACATCCGAAAAGTACGCCGCCGCAGCTTCGGCCGGCGGCGTACTCTTCGGACGGCTTTTGCGGAGCTTCGGCCCCGGCAGCCGGTCGGAAACCAACATTTGACGATATGGGTCGAATACTCGCCATAGACTACGGCCGCAAGCGCACGGGAATTGCCGTCAGCGACCCCCTGCGCATAATCGCCGGAGGACTCACGACGGTCGACACCCGCGAGTTGGAGCGCTGGCTGGCGCAATATTTCGCCGAAAACGACGTTACGACAGTGGTGCTGGGCAAGCCTACGCAGATGAACGGCCAGCCGTCCGAGACGTGGCGGTTCGTCGAACCTCTCGCGGCACGTCTGCGCCGGACATACCCCGACAAGGAGGTAGTCTTCCACGACGAACGCTTCACCTCGGTGATGGCTCACCGCACGATGCTCGAAAGCGGCATCGGCCGCATGGCACGCCGCGACAAGGCGCTGGTCGACAAAATATCGGCAACGATAATACTTCAATCATACATGGAGAATTCAGAATTCAAAATTCAAAATTCAAAATTATGAATTCCTCCGTGTCATTGAAAAAGACGTATGTTTACTATTCATTATTCAAATGTTTACCGCAATGCCGCAAAGATAAACGGCCGCAAAAACAATTTTGAATTCTGGATTTTTTGAATGATGTAGTTTACGATTCTCAATTCAATTGGTTTTCGCAATGCCGCAACAATAGCAGGCTGGCAAAAACAATTTTGAATTTTGAATTTTGAATTTTGAATTTACAAATGATTTACCCTATCGTAATTTTCGGTTCGCAGGTTCTGCGCAACCGTTCGGAAGAGATAACGCCCGAATATCCCGAGTTGAAAAAGCTCGTCGACGACATGTTCCTCACGCTGGGCGAGGCCGGCGGCGTAGGTCTGGCTGCGCCGCAAATCGGCAAGAACATCCGCATGTTCATCGTCGACTGCACGCCGTGGGCCGAGGAGCACCCCGAGCTTGCCGACTTCAAGCGCGTATTCATCAACGCCGAGATATACGAACAGTCGGAGGAGACGTCGCTCTTCAACGAGGGCTGTCTTTCGCTGCCTGGACTCTACGAGGATGTGCGCCGCCCCGTCGCGATACGCATACGCTACATGGACGAGAATTTCGTCGAGCACGACGAAGCGTTCGACGGCTACCCCGCCCGTGTCATTCAGCACGAGTACGACCACCTCGAAGGCCGCGTCTTCGTCGACCGTCTCTCGCCGCTGCGCCGCAGCCTGCTCAAAAGCAAGCTGCTGAACTTCGCCAAGGGCAAATACCGCGCGTCGTACAAGACCAAATAGCCTGCACGACAGACACAACGAAACATCCCCTGCCATGTGTGTGGCAGGGGATATAAGGTTCCGCCCATCTGCTCATCCGCTCATCGCCGACGAAACAATACCACGCGGAACTCCCCGATGCGCCCTCCGTCGGCAGGGCGGCATACCATAGTGCATATTTACAAATGTCTTAGCCATAGAGCCGAGTCATGCGAAAAAATATCGCCCGTCCCGAACCGGGACAGGCGATACCGCACCGTAAAAAACGGCGATTTAGAACTTGAAGCTGCCGCCGATCTGAATCAGCACGGGATTCGTGCGGTCGTCGGCGAACATGGGCTGCCACTTCACGGCGGCGGTAATATCCCAGCTGTCGCTGATGGCGAAGTCGACACCGGCGCCGAGGTTCACGCCCGACGACCAGCCGTAGATGTTATTGGCCGTAAGACCTGCCATGGGGTAAACATTCCAACGGTCGGCGACATCGAACACGTAATGCACGTCGCACGCAATCTCCAACGCACTCTTATTATCGAGCATATAGATGAAACTCGGCTCGATACGCACAGCGTCGGTAATGCTGTAACGCATGCCGGCACCCAGACCGAGCACCACGCCGTCGCCGGTATTCGTGTAGATGTTGAACTTGGGAGCCACGCTCCATTCGCCTTGCTCTTGGGCCGAAACAGCGGCAGAAGTCGCTACCAAAGCGATAATTGCCAATACGAACTTTTTCATGGTAATAATTAATTATTAATGGTTTTCAAAGTATAGTCATCCTTTACGGCGGCCGACGTCAGAACTTGAACGTCGCACCGAAAAATATCACTATCGGGTTACGGCAGTCGGCGAACTCCGCCAGCCACTTCACGCCTCCCGACAAATCCATGTGCTTACCGACTGCATAATCCGTACCGAGACCGACATCGACACCGAATTTCCAACCTCGGATGTCGTTCACCGACACTCCGGCAAGCGGATAGAGATGCCAGCGCGGAGCCACACGGAACATATAATGCCAATCCACCGACACCTCCACCGAACAGCCGTCGTTCGAAAGCCACATAATCGAAGGCGCTATGCGCAACGGGTCGGAGATGTTGTAACGCACCTCCGCACCAAGTCCGAAGACCGCAGCACCGCCGGTATTGACATAGGCACCGAGCTTCGGGCCGAGGCCGAATTTTCCGCGCTCCTGCGCTGCGGCGCCGGCTGTCATGAGAAGCAGCGAGATTGCAAAAAATATCTTTTTAATCATCGTATCCACTGTTTGCACTGAAACAAAGTTATCAATTTTTTCACACGATACAAACAAAAATCAACGTACCGGCCAATTTTATCAACGTTTTCGCCAAGCCGAGCGCAGTGCCGAACGCAGTTCGAGCAATGCCGAGGCGAGAAAACGAAGACCGAAAGGTCAACGTTTTCGCCAAGCCGAAAGCTGTGCCGAACACAAAACTCGACCGGCGCCTATGCAAAAAAACGACCTCTTCCCGAAAAGCGGGAAGAGGTCGCATTACACAAGCCGTAACGGCGTCCCGTTACTTCTGGTTGAGAGCTGCGTGAGCCGCGGCCAGACGCGCGATGGGCACGCGGAAAGGCGAACAGCTGACATAGTTCAGACCTGCATAGTGGCAGAACTCGACCGACGAAGGCTCGCCGCCGTGCTCGCCGCAGATACCGCATTTGAGGTTGTCGCGCGTACCGCGGCCCTTGAATACGGCCTCGCGGATGAGCTGGCCGACACCGTTGCGGTCGAGAATCTGGAACGGGTCGTTTTTGAGGATGCCCTTGTCGAGGTAGACCGGCAGGAACTTGGCGATGTCGTCGCGCGAGAAGCCGAGCGTCATCTGCGTCAGGTCGTTGGTACCGAACGAGAAGAACTGAGCAACCTCGGCAATCTGGTTGGCCGTAACGGCAGCGCGAGGAACCTCGATCATCGTACCTACCATGTAGTCGATCTGGTCGTTGCGCTCGGAGAATACATCCTTGGCCACGCGGTCGATGATATCCTTCTGGTAGCGGAGCTCCTTGTGGTTGCCCACCAGCGGAACCATAATCTCCACGTGTACGGGCTGGCCTGCCGCCTTGACGTTCATCGCAGCTTCGAGAATTGCGCGGGCCTGCATCTCGGTGATTTCGGGATAGGTGTTGCCCAGACGGCAGCCACGGTGACCCAGCATCGGGTTGAACTCGGCCAAAGCCTCGACCTTGGCTACGATCTTCTCGTAGGGAACATTCATCTCGGCAGCCATTTCGCGCTGCTCCTTCTCGAAGTGGGGCACGAACTCATGCAAGGGGGGATCGAGCAGGCGGACAGTCACGGGGTATCCGTTCATAGCCTTGAACAGACCCTCGAAGTCGCCGCGCTGGATAGGCAGCAGCTTGGCAAGCGCCACGCGGCGGCCGGCCTCGTCGTCGGCCAGAATCATCTCGCGCACGGCCTTGATGCGGTCGCCCTCGAAGAACATGTGCTCCGTGCGGCAGAGACCGATACCCTCGGCACCGAATGCGAACGCCTGCGCAGCATCCTTCGGAGTGTCGGCGTTGGCGCGTACTTTCAGCACCGAATACTTGGCCGCAAGCTCCATGAGCTTGGCGAAGTCGCCGCTCAGGTCGGCGGCCTGCGTAGCCACCTGACCGAGGTAAACCTCGCCCGTCGAGCCGTTGAGCGAAATCCAGTCGCCCTCCTTTATCACAACGTCGCCGACGGTAATCGTGCGAGCCTTGTAGTCGATCTTCAATTCACCGGCACCCGACACGCAGCACTTGCCCATACCGCGGGCAACGACTGCGGCGTGCGAGGTCATACCTCCGCGGGCGGTGAGAATACCTGCCGCGTCGAGCATACCCTTCAAGTCCTCGGGCGAGGTCTCGATACGCACCAGAACGGCCTTCTGGCCCTCCTTGGCGAGCTTCTCGGCATCCTCAGCGAAGAATACCACGGGACCCGTCGCGGCACCAGGCGATGCGGGCAGACCCTTCACGATGACCTTGGCGTTCTTGACGGCCGTCTTGTCGAACACGGGGTGCAGCAGCTCGTCGAGCTTCGCAGGCTCGCAGCGAAGCACCGCCGTCTTCTCGTCGATAAGACCCTCGGCGAGCATGTCCATGGCAATCTTCACCATGGCGGCGCCGGTGCGCTTGCCGTTGCGGCACTGCAACATCCAGAGCTTGCCGTCCTGAATGGTGAACTCGATATCCTGCATGTCGGTGAAGTACTTCTCCAAGTGGTGCTGAATCTCGTCGAGCTCCTTGTACACGGCCGGCATCACCTCTTCGAGCGAGGGATACTTAGCAGCGCGCTCCTCCTCGGAGATGTTCTGAGCCTTGGCCCAGCGCTTCGAACCCTCGACGGTAATCTGCTGCGGAGTGCGGATACCGGCTACGACATCCTCGCCCTGGGCGTTGATGAGGTACTCGCCGTTGAAGAGGTTCTCACCCGTAGCGGCGTCGCGAGAGAAGGCTACGCCAGTGGCCGAGTTCTCGCCCATGTTGCCGAACACCATGGCCTGCACGTTGACGGCAGTACCCCACTCTGCGGGGATGTTGTTCAGCTTGCGGTAGAGGA
Organism: uncultured Alistipes sp.; assembly: GCA_947174295.1. Taxonomy (GTDB): domain Bacteria; phylum Bacteroidota; class Bacteroidia; order Bacteroidales; family Rikenellaceae; genus Alistipes. Next base: position 9,102 of record CAMWIG010000041.1, read on the forward strand.
TTGCGCGCTCGTTCATCCACGAACCGAACACAGCGCATACGGCGCCCCACAGCTGGTCCCACGGATTGGTCGGAAACTCCTCACCGGTCTGCTCCTTGATAGCCTTCTTGAAGGCTGCCACGAGCTCTTTCAGGTCGTCGGTCGTCAGGTCGGTGTCGTTCTTCACGCCGCGCTTCTCCTTCTGAGCGTCGATAAGAACCTCGAACGGATCGTGGTCCTCCTTCGACACGGGCTTCATGCCCAGCACGACATCGCCGTACATCTGCACGAAACGACGGTAGGAGTCCCATGCGAAACGGGGATTGCCCGAGAGCTTCGACACGGCCTCGACAGCCTCGTCGTTAAGGCCGAGGTTGAGAATGGTATCCATCATACCCGGCATCGAGGCGCGCGCACCCGAGCGCACCGACACCAGCAGCGGCAGATCCTTGTCGCCGAACTTGCGGCCCGTGAGGGCCTCGACGCCCTTCATGGCCTTCTCTACTTCGGGACGCAGAATCTCGACCATCTTTTCACGGCCGTGAGCGTAGTATTCGGTACACACGTCGGTCGTAATAGTAAATCCCGGAGGTACGGGAATGCCGATGCGGTTCATCTCCGCGAGATTGGCACCCTTTCCGCCGAGCAGTTCTCTCATCTTGCCGTTACCCTCGGCCTCCTTGTTGCCGAAGGTATAGACACGTTTAACATCTGCCATAGTCAAAAAAGATTTTAATTTCGGTATTAAATGTATTCGTTATTTTTCGTATTGGGAACGCGAATATAACGCTTTTTTTTCTTTTTTCCAAAGGTTGCGACGATTATATTGCGTTTACAGCAAAGCATTTCGCGCCTTCGGCGGCGCGTCAGCGCCAAACGTAGAAAAACACGGGCAGCTCGCTGCCGGCACCGCCGGCATAACGCCTTCCGTCGAAGGTCGGCAGCGGCCTTTCGCCGCGGTTGTCGAAGAGTCTTCGGCGGGCATATATTCCCGCCGAAGCGCAGAGCGCCGTATCGACGCACACGCGCGAAGTCATGCGCCACGCTCCGCCCGAGAAGCGCGTTCCGCGGCCGGCACGCTCCTCACCGGCCAAGACATCGGCCAGACCGTAACGCTCCAACGCCCGTGCATCCACGCGCCCCATGACTATGAGCGCGGCATCGGGCTCCGAGCGGCGGATTTCCGACACGACAGTCCGTGCATCGCTGCGGTCGCGGCAGAGCAGCAGCACCGTCAGGCGGCCGAGCATCCGCCCGCGCACGTAGAGCATGCGGCCGTCGCAGCGGACGCGTTCGGGAAAGAAGAGGTCGCCGAAGTAGAGCAACGCGAAATCCATGCCGTCAAGCGAGTTTATGGTGCGGTGGATGTAGGAGTAGTCAGCCGAGCAGCACGCGGCGATGTCGCGCACGACAGCCTCGTTCTCGACGCCGAACAGTGCGACGACGGGCATGGCCATCGAGTCGAGCGTGGCGGCGACCGACTCCACCTTGCGGCGGTAGCGCCCGGTGTTCCAGCCGAGGCGGCCCGAGGGAGTGAAGGCCTCGTCGTCGTAGAAGGCCGACGGCACGGTGTCGTACAGGCGGTCGACGTCGTAGTAGACGAAGCCCACCTTCTGCTGTGCCGCGGCGAGCGACACGACGAGCGCCATAGCGGCCGCCAGAACGCAGCGCATCATTTACGGCGTTATTTTTCTATTACGCCCGAGCCGGACAGCACGTCGCCATCGTACCACGCGGCGAACTGCCCGGCGGCAATTCCGCGCTGCGGCTCGTCGAAGAGTATGTAGGCGCCGTCGTCGCACATGCGGAGCGTCGCTCCCTGCAAGGGCTGGCGATAGCGTATGCGCACCTCGTAGCGGCGGCTCTCGCCCGGCAGCATCGCCTGCGACGGGTCTATCCAGTGTATCTCCGACGGCACGATATGCAGCGCACGGCGATAGAGCCCGGGGTGCGCGTCGCCCTCGCCGACGTAAATCACGTTCTGCACCACGTCCGTGGCGATGATGAACAGCGACTCCTTGCGGCCGCCGATGCCGAGCCCCTTGCGCTGACCGATGGTGTAGAAGTGGGCGCCGTTGTGCTCGCCTATCTTCTTGCCGTCGCGCACGGTGTAGCGCCACGGCTCGGCGAGCGCGGCGAGGTCGCCCTCGGCCGGACGAGCGGCATACTTGGGCCATTCGGCCTTGATTTCATGGATGTTGCCCTTTTTCGACGAGAGTTTCTGCTGCAAGAATACGGGCAGGTCGACCTTGCCGACGAAGCATATGCCCTGCGAATCCTTGCGCTTGGCCGTAGCGAGCCGCTGCTCCTCGGCTATGCGGCGCACCTCGGGTTTCAGCAGCTCGCCGACGGGGAACATCGCATAGCGCAGCTGCTCCTGCGAGAGCTGGCACAGGAAATAGCTCTGGTCCTTGTTGGGATCGGCACCCGCCAGAAGCTCGTAGTGCACGCTTCCGTCGGCCGCAACGGTCTCGCGCTTGCGGCAGTAGTGCCCCGTAGCGACGTACTCCGCCCCCAGCTTCAAGGCCTCTTTGAGGAAGACGTCGAACTTTATCTCGCGGTTGCACAGCACGTCGGGATTGGGCGTGCGGCCGCGTTCGTACTCGGCGAACATGTACTCCACGACCCGGCGGCGATACTCGTCCGAGAGATCGACGACATGCAGCGGGATGTCGATGCGCTTGGCGACCAGCTCGGCGAACGTGCGGTCGTCGTGCCACGGACAATCGCCTTCCAAAGTGCCCGTCGTATCGTGCCAGTTGACCATGAAAAGGCCTATGACATCGTGCCCCTGCTCTTTAAGGAGCCATGCGGCGACCGACGAGTCGACGCCGCCCGAAAGTCCTATAACTACGCGTGCCATGCAGAACCGTTATAAATCCAGAAGCCCGTCGGGCAATATCATCTTCATCCGCCGGCCCTCGAAGTCGATATGGACGATGAACTCCTCGACGGCCGGAACCAGCGTCTCATCGTCGCGGCTGTCGAACGCGATTCCGAACAGCGGGTTTGCCTCGCTGTCGTAATAGTCGGCCAGACGCCCGTGCAGGCTGCCGGCCTCGACCTCGAAACCTATCAGGTCCTCCATGCAGAACTCGTCGTCGCACACTTCGCCGTCCGGCTCCTCGACATAGAGCACGCGCCCCACGAACTCCTCGGCGCGGCGCGGCGTATCGATATCGTCGAAGCGCACCACGGCGCCGTTCGTACCGCGGAACTCGAACCGCTCGCAATAGAGCGGGACATAGAGCGAATCCACCTCGGCGAAGAGCGGCGTCGCAAGGTCGAAATCATCAGGAAAATCGGAATAGAGCGTCAGCATCATGCCGCCGTCGGTTCCGAAAAGTTTGTTTGCGCGGGCAACCTTTATCATAATTCAAAATTCATAATTCAAAATTCAAAATTAAAGAGAGTCATCGGCCGTACCGATTTCTGTCGTTTCATAGTCCGACAATCCGATAAAACGGCTAACTTGCAGGTCTTTTATCCTGAA
>CAMWIG010000042.1 GCA_947174295.1 uncultured Alistipes sp.
CGACAGGCTGGGGTTCGACGGACGATAACGACACGTCTCTCGACGACACCCCGTCCGACGATGAGTGGAACGACGACAAACCGCGCCGCCGCTTCGGAATCGGCTCGCTCATAAAGAAGATAGGCGAGAAAGCTACGGGATTCATAAACGAAACGCTCGACGGCGGTTCGGAAGAGGAAGTTTAACGACACGCGAAGTTTTTGAAATTATGTCTGAAAATCTGGAAAACGAAGTAGCAGTCCCACGGGAAGACGAGTCGTCGATAATCACCGTCGTCGGCGTCGGCGGTGCAGGCGGCAATGCCGTGAACCACATGCACGAACTCGGAATCAAGGGCGTGACGTTCATGGCCTGCAACACCGACCGTCAGGCTCTCGACACGCTCGACATCGACATCAAGATACAGCTCGGCCCCGGTCTGGGCGCAGGCAACGACCCCAAGAAAGGACGCGAGCTGGCCGTAAAGTCGCTCGACGACGTGCGCCGGCAGCTGCAAGCTCTCGGCACGAAGATGCTCTTCATCGCCGCCGGCATGGGCGGCGGCACGGGTACGGGAGCATCTCCCGTCATCGCCGAGCTGGCCCGCGAGATGGACATGCTCACCGTTGCCATCGTCACTCTGCCGTGGGCCTCGGAGGGCATGAACCGCTACGAACAGGCGTGCCGCGGCATCGAGGATTTGCGCAAGTGGGTCGACTCGCTGCTGGTAATCAACAACGACAACATATCGAAGCTCTACGGCCGTCTGTCGCTCAAACAGGCCTTCGGCAAGGCCGACGACGTGCTGGCCATGGCGGCCAAGGGCATCGCCGAAATCATCACGTTGAAGAGCTACCCGGTCAACGTCGACTTCGCCGATGTGCAGAAGGTCATGTCGCGCAGCGGCCACGCCCATATGGCCGTAGCGACCGCCACGGGCGAAGACCGCGCGATAGAGGCCGCCGAGGCGTCGCTGAAATCGCCTCTGCTCGACAACAACAGCATCACCGGCGCGAGCAACATACTGCTGCAAATCTCGGTTGCGAACCCCGACATGCTGATGTACGACGAGGTCACGCGCATCCTCGACTGCATCCAGGCCTACGCCAGCACCCGCGACGAGCACGGCAAGCTCCACACGGCCAACATCATCTGGGGTTCGAGCACCAAGCCGTCGCTGGGCGACGACACGCTGGAACTGGTCATCGTCGCCACGGGATTCGACCCGAGCCGCACGCCAACGGTTCCCGAGACCGACGAGGTGTTCGACAACGTCATCGACACGCGCGAGCCCGCGGCACTGCCCAAGCCGCCGCAGAAGCCTGCGAAGCCCGAGGCCTGGAACATCACTCGCGACCACGTCATACCTCCGCGCAACGACAATAAATACAGCAACATTCAACGCATGCTCAGCCAGCCGTCGTACCTTACCCGCAAGATGAAAATCGACAACTCGACCACCGGGCAGCGCGGCGAGATGCTGGACGGCGAACACAAGGACGCTCGCACGGAGCGCAACGACCAGTCGCTGTTCTGACCCATGCCGAGCCGCCGTTTCCGACAAGGCGGGCCCGGTTCCGACTGAGCCGAGACCTGGAAACGACTGACGGAAGACGAAACATAAACGCAAACCGTTTGGAAGATACCATAATATATAACGGAATTACGCCCGACATCGTGCTGAAACTCGCGATGGCCGGGCTGCTGCTCGTCATCTCGGCCCTCGCGTCGGGCTCTGAGACGGCGCTCTTCTCGCTTTCGCACAACGATGTGCGCTGCATACGCGAACGCGGTACGGCCGCCGGCGATGCCGTTCTGCGGCTGCTGGGCGACGTAGACCTGCTTCTGGCCACGATTCTCGTGCTGAACAATCTGGTCAACATCGGCATCGTCATCCTCTCGTCGAGCATCATCGACTCGCTGTTCGTCTTCATGAGGTTCGAGTTTCTGTTCAAGACCGTAATCGTCACATTCCTGCTGCTTCTCTTCGGCGAGATTCTGCCCAAGGTGCTGTCGCAGTCGTCGCCCGTGGGCTTCGCGCTCTTCGTGGCGCAGCCGCTGCTCGTCTGCCGCTGGCTGCTCAAACCGCTGTCGTACATACTCGTCCGCACGGGACACCGCATCAGCTCGCTCGCCACGCACGAGAACGAACTCACCATCGACGACCTGGCCGACGCCGTCGACATGACGCGCAACACCTCGACCGAGGAGCGCATGATGCTCTCGGGCATCGTCAACTTCGTCAATACCGAGGTCGAGGAGATTATGAAGCCGCGCGTCGACATCACGGCCGTTGAGCTCACAGCGCCCTACTCCGAGGTTCGCGAGACGATTATCGAATCGGGATTCTCGCGCATTCCCGTCTACGACGAAGACCTCGACAACATCAAAGGCACGCTCTATGTCAAGGACCTGATGCCCCACATCGGCGCCGGCGACGAGTTCGGGTGGCAGCAGCTCATCCGCAAGCCGCACTTCGTCCCCAAGAACAAGAAAATCAACGACCTGATGGTCGAGTTCCAGGCCGAGAAGGTGCACATGGCCATCGTCGTCGACGAGTACGGCTCGACGCTCGGTCTGGTCTCGCTGGAAGACATCCTCGAAGAGGTCGTGGGCGAGATATCGGACGAGAGCGACGCCGACGAGTCGTTCTACACCCGCATCGACGAGCACACCTACCTCTTCGACGGCAAGACCCACATCGGCGACTTCGAGCGCGTACTGCAACTCGACGAGGAGACCATGTCCGACGTCAAGGGCCGCGCCGAGACTCTGGCCGGTCTGATGCTCGAAATCAAGCGCGACATACCGCGCAAGGGCGACTTCGTGAAGGCCCACGGCATGCGCTTCATCGTCGAGGCCATCGAATCCCACCGCATAGAGACCATTAAGGTCACAATCGACCATGAATAACCGTCTGGTCGCCGAACCGCTGCCGCCGCTCGACGAACTGCTCGGCGCGGCGCACCCCGCCGACGAGGCGCTCTGCCGCGGCTACACGGAGCGCCGCCGCCGCGAGTTTCTCGCATGGCGGGCTATCGTGCGGCGCGAGCTCGGCCGCGACGCAATCCTTACATACGCCCCGAACGGCCGGCCGCAGGTCGAAGGCGGGCCGTACATAAGCATCGCACACTCGCGGGAGATGGTCGTCGTCCGTTTTTCGGATGCGCCCTGCGCCGTCGACACCGAACCGCTCGACCGCAACTTCGACCGGGCCAAATCACGCTATATGACCTCCGAGGAGGAGCATCTGAGCGACGACAGACGACTTCCGGCCGCCGTATGGTGCGCCAAGGAGACGCTCTACAAACTCTCCGACGGCAGCGGTGCGGACCTGCTTCGCGACTTCACCGTCAGCGAGGTCGATTTCGCCGAGGGGCGCATCGTCGGGTCGATACGCGGCGGAGCGCCCGTCACGCTCGGCATCGAATTTCTCGACGGAAACATCATCGTATTCGCATAGCGCCGTCGCAGAATATTCTCGTCCGGCCCGAGAGTGTCAGGGCTGAGCGCCTGTCAGACACAAGAGCGCGCACGGTTCGTATTGTCGAGCCTGCGCCAGCCCGTCCCGCACAGCAGTTAATCCAATTTTGAATTTTGAATTTCGAATTTTGAATTTAAAAGGGCTCACGCTCGGCAAAAGGCAAGTTTACTTGCTTTTGCTGTTTTGGGCGAAATCGTATCTTTGGCTCCGCCTTAGATACTCACGCTCGGCAAAATACAAGTAAACTTGCTTTTGCTGTTTTGGGCGAAATCGTATCTTTGGCTCCGCCTTAGATACTCACGCTCGGCAAAATACAAGTAAACTTGCTTTTGCCCTCGCTTAATCGTATCTTTGTCCTATGAAACGATTCGAACGGATAGCGATAGTGGGAAGCGGGAATCTCGCCGAGGCGCTGGCACATGCCGTTGCCGGGTGCGTGGGCGTGACTCTCGCAGCCGTCGTGGCACGGAATGCCGCACGCGGCCGGGAGATTGCCGAAGCATGCGGCGCACCGTATGTCGGGACCCCGGATACGATGCCGGATGCCGACCTCTGCATACTCGCAGTCAGCGACTCGGCCATAGCTACTGTCGCGGAGTCCCTGCCCCGCACGCACGGGATGACGGTGGCGCACACGTCGGGCGCTACGCCGATGGAGAGCATCCCCGACCATTTCGACGGCCGCGGAGTATTCTACCCGTTGCAGACCTTCACGGCGGGCCGGGCGGTCGATTTCGGGGTCATCCCGCTCTTCGTCGAGGGGTCGGACGAGCCGACGACGCTCGCACTGGAAGAGCTGGCCGGCAGGCTGAGCCGCCGCGTGGCGCGCGCCGACTCCGAGCAGCGGCGGGCGTTGCACCTGGCGGGCGTTTTCGCCTGCAACTTCGCCAACCACATGTTTCAGCTGGGGGCGCAGACCGTAGAGCGCGCAGGTTTCGGGTTCGACGTCCTGCGGCCGCTGATTGCCGAGACGGCGGCCAAGGCCGTGGAGTCCCAGCGGCCGGCCGACGTGCAGACGGGGCCGGCGCGGCGCGGCGACCGGGGGTCGCAGGAGCGGCATCTGGCGCTGCTGGCCGGCGACGGCGCATCGAGAGAAATTTACAAACTGATAAGCGACAACATATGGGAAACTTCAAGGAAGATATAGCGGCGGCCGAGGCCTTCGTGTTCGACGTCGACGGCGTATTCACCGACGGCGGCATCATACCCGTACCGGGCGACGACTTCATCCGGCGCTACAACGCCAAGGACGGCTACGCCGTGGCGTATGCCATCCGCATGGGCTACAAAATCTGCATCATCTCGGGCGGTCGCGGCGCACTGCTGCGTCTGCGCATGGAGAAGCTGGGCGTCACTAAGATGTACCTCGACTGCATGGACAAAATCGCGGCCATGGAGGAGTTCTTCACCGAGAACGGCATCAATCCCGAGCACGCGATATACATGGGCGACGACATTCCCGACTTGGAGTGCATGCGCGCCGTGGGTATTCCCGTCTGCCCGGCCGACGCGGTGTCGGAGGTCATCGAGGCGTCGCGCTACGTGTCGGAGTACGCCGGCGGCCGCGGCTGCGTGCGCGACATCATCGAGCAGGTTCTGCGCGCCCACGGGTGCTGGGCCGCCGACTCGAAGGGCGTCAACGGCTCGAAGTGCGTGGCTTCGCGATAGGCAGTCCGCCGCAGGGTATGAAAAAAGCTGTCCGCAACGCATGCGGACAGCTTTTCTTGCATTTGCGCCGGCAGGCTTACTCCTCCTCGTCGAAGAACATTCCGTCCATGAGCGAGTCCAACTCGCGGCGCTCCTTCTTCGTGGGACGGCCGGTGCCGCGGTCGCGGAATACGAAGACCGTCTCGCGCGGCCGCACGAGCTTGTCGAGCTCCGACTGCGGGGTCATGTCGATGCAGTACGCGGGAACGTTCTTCGCGGGCTGGCGGCTCGACACCAGGTCGACCACCTTGTACTGGAACACGGCCGGCAGGCGTTTGACGGCTATCACGTCGCCGATTTTCACCTCGCGCGACGGCTTCGCGGCCGAGCCGTTGACCGTCACCTTGTTGTTGCGCACGGCCTCGGCGGCATCGCTGCGCGTCTTGAATATGCGGACAGCCCAAAGGTATTTGTCGAGTCTTACGTCGTCCATGGTGCGCTAAAATTCCGAGGTGAAGTGGAAGCGTATATCCTTGAAGTTCTCCTGCGCGAGGGCCAGAGCATAGCTCGTGTCGGCGAGGAATACGTCGCGTCCGTGCTTGTCGACGGCCATGTTGGTGTGCTTTCGGCGCTTGAAGTCGGCCAGCTGCTCGGCGTTGTCGCTCTCGATCCAGCACGCCTTGTGAATTGAGATGGGTTCCCAGCGGCAGGCGGCGCCGTACTCGTGTTCGAGACGGTACTGTATGACCTCGAATTGCAGGGCGCCCACCGTGCCGATGATTTTGCGGCCGTTGAGCGACGAGGTGAACAGCTGCGCGACGCCCTCGTCCATCAGCTGGTCTATACCCTTGGCCAGCTGCTTGAATTTCAGCGGGTCGGCATTCTCGATGTAGCGGAACAGCTCGGGCGAGAACGACGGGATGCCCGTGAAGCGCAGCTTCTCACCCTCTGTGAAGGTGTCGCCTATCTTGAAGTTGCCCGTGTCGTGCAGACCCACGATGTCGCCCGGGTAGGCGAAGTCGATGACCGACTTCTTCTCGGCCATGAAGGCCGTGGGCGACGAGAATTTGAGCTGCTTGCCGCTGCGCACGTGCAGGTAGTTGCGGTTGCGCTCGAACGTGCCCGAGCATATTTTCAGGAAGGCGATGCGGTCGCGGTGGTTGGGGTCCATGTTCGCATGAATCTTGAACACGAAGCCCGTCATCTTGGGTTCGTTCGCCTCGACGGGGCGGGTCTCGGCGGTCGAGGGGCGCGGCGACGGGGCTATGCGGATGAAGCACTCCAACAGCTCTCTGACGCCGAAGTTGTTGACGGCCGAGCCGAAGAACACGGGCGCCACCTCGCCGCGCAGGTACTCGTCGCGGTCGAACGGGTCGTAGACACCCTCGACAAGCTCCACGTCGCCGCGCAGCTGTGCGGCGTAGCGCTCGCCGACGTAACGGTCGAGCTCCACGGAGGCGAGGTCGTCGATTTCGACGGTCGAGGCGTCGGCCGTCTGCCGCTCGTCGGAGGTGAAGAGTGAGAGGTTCTTCTCGTAGAGGTTGTAGACGCCCTTGAACGTCGAGCCGTTGGATATGGGGAACGCCAGCGGCCGCACACGGATTTGCAACTCGCGCTCCACCTCGTCCAGAAGGTCGAACGGGTCTTTGCACGGGCGGTCGAGCTTGTTGATGAAGACCATTACGGGTGTCTTGCGCATGCGGCAGACGTTCATCAGCTTGCGCGTTTGCGTCTCGACGCCCTTCGCGCCGTCGATGACGATAATCACCGAGTCGACGGCCGTCAGCGTGCGGTATGTGTCCTCGGCGAAGTCCTCGTGGCCCGGCGTGTCGAGGATGTTGATTTTCACGTCGCGGTACTCGAAGCCCATGACCGACGTGGCGACCGAGATTCCTCTCTGACGCTCGATCTCCATGAAGTCGGAGGTCGCACCTTTCTTTATCTTGTTGCTCTTCACCGCACCTGCGACGTGTATGGCGCCTCCGAAGAGGAGCAGCTTCTCGGTAAGGGTAGTCTTGCCGGCGTCGGGGTGGGATATGATTGCGAACGTCCGGCGTCGCGTTATTTCTTCCTGTAAAGTCATGTAATCCGGGGGTATTGCACAATGACGCCGTAGTGCATCATTGCAAATTACTCATTACTGATTGCTAATTTCCTTGGGATAATCCGTATTGTAGTGGCAGCCGACCGACTCTTTGAGTTCGCGGCCCTGCTTTATGGTCAGGTATGCCACGGCTATCATGTTGCGCAGCTCGCAGAGGTCGCGGTTGGGCTTGGTCTTGCCGTAGAGCTCTTCGGTCTCCTCGAAGAGTATCGACAGACGGCGCATGGCGCGTTTGAGCGAGAGATTCGAGCGCACGATGCCCACGTAGTTGGTCATGATGGACTGCACCTCGCGCTTCGATTGCAGGAGCATGAGCATCTCCTCGGTGTGCTGCGTGCCCTCGAAGTTCCACTCGGGGATGCCCTCCTGAATCTCCACCGAATCCAGATGCGCGACGGCATGCGCCGCGGCACGGTCGGCGTAGACCACCGCCTCGATTAGCGAGTTCGAGGCCAGACGGTTCGCGCCGTGCAGGCCCGTGCACGAGGTCTCGCCCAGCGCATAGAGACGCTTTATCGAGGTCTCGCCGTTGAGATCGACCTTCACGCCGCCGCAGCAGTAGTGCGCCGCAGGCGTGACGGGAATCATGTCCTTCGTAATGTCGATGCCTATCGACAGACACTTCTCGTAGATGTTCGGGAAGTGCGTGCGGGTCTGCTCGGCGTCCTTGTGCGTGACGTCGAGGTAGACGAACTCCTCGCCGCGACGCTTCATCTCGTGGTATATCGAGCGGGCCACCACGTCGCGCGGTGCGAGCGAACGCATGGGGTGGTACTTGTCCATGAACTCCCGGCCGTTTTGCAGACGCAGAATGGCCCCGTAGCCGCGCATGGCCTCGGTGATGAGGAACGAGGGGCGCTCGCCCGGGTTGTAGAGCGACGTGGGGTGGAACTGTATGAACTCCATGTTCTGCGTTATGGCCTTTGCGCGGTGGCACATGGCTATTCCGTCGCCCGTCGCCACGACGGGGTTCGTCGTGGTGGAGTATATGTTGCCGCAGCCGCCCGTGGCCGCCACGGTGAACTTCGAGAGTATGGTTTCGATTTCGCCCGTGCCGGTGTCGAGCACGTATGCGCCGAAGCAGGCCAGACCGCGCGTGTGGCGCGTCACGAACTCGCCCAGATGGTGCTGCGTGAGCAGGTCGATGGCGAAGTGGTGTTCGAGTACGGTGATGTTCGGGTGGCGGCGCACCGACTCGATGAGGGCGCGTTCGATTTCGGCGCCAGTGAGGTCTTCGTGGTGGAGTATGCGCGACTCGGAGTGCCCGCCCTCGCGGTGCAGCTCGAACCGTCCGTCGGGCGTGCGGTCGAAGCGCGTGCCCCACTCGATTAGGCGGCGAATCATCGCGGGGGCCTGCCGCACGACGAGCTCCACGGCGTCGCGGTCGCACTTGCCGGCGCCGCAGACGAGCGTATCCTCGATATGTTTCTCGAAAGTGTCGGGTTCGTAAGTCACCGAGCAGATTCCGCCCTGTGCGTAGTTGGTGTTGCACTCGTCGAGTTCACCCTTGGTGACAATCGTGACGTGCCCGTGTTCGGCGGCTTGGAGAGCGAAGCTCATACCGGCGGCGCCGGAACCTATAACCAGAAAATCGGTTTTCATCTGTGGTTTGTTTTACAACGGTCGTTTTCCCGCCGCGGCATAGTCGACATCGTCATGATAGCCACGGCTGTTGAAAACGATTGTTTTGCGCCGCAAAATTAGTTAAAAATTCGGATTTGCGCACTATTTTCCCGCTGTCAAAATGCCTAATCGGCAATTCCGGCCGCCGCACCGCAGAAAACGACACCTCCCGGGTTCGGCATGCGGTGCCGAATCCGGGAGGCGAGAGCCGCCGCAACGGTTACAGATAGTCCTCCCGGTGCGGGGTGAATACGTCGACGACTTCGCCGCCCTCCACCACTTCGAACGAATGGTCGACACCGCCCGGAATCGCATAGCTGTCGCCCGCGGTGAGAAAAGTGTCGATATCGCACGGGGCTTCGACGATCAGACGGTAGCGGCCCGAAACGACGTAGCCGCACTGCTCGTGCGGATGGTTGTGCGTCGAGGCGAAATCGCCGGCCTTGTAGTTCATCTTGGTGACCATCGACTTTTCGCCCACGGCCAGCGTATCGAGCGACACTCCCTTGAACGTGCGTTTGAGAGCTTCGTCGCGTTTGACTACTGTTTTTTTCATGATGCAGATATATTTTGCGTTAACTAAATAAGATTCAGCTCCATCTGTATGTCGCCCCTGACGTATGACGGGTGCGGGTCGGCTAACTCGCGAAAACCGAGACGCCGGTAGAGACTTATCGCCGCATGCAGACGCGTGTTGCTTTCGAGGAAAATCCGGCGACCGCCCGACTCGCGGGCACGGTCTATGAGCGCACGGCAGAGCCGCATGCCGACCCCTGCGCCGCGTGCCGAGGGCGATACGGCCAGCTTGGCCAGCTCGAAGTCGTAGCGCGGGTCGTCCATGCGGCAGAGCGCGACCACACCGACGGGGCGCTCGTCGAGCAGGGCCACGAAAATCTCGCCTCCGCGGTCGACGATGCTCTCCTGCGGGTTGTCGAGCACGTCGATATCGGCCTGTTCGAGCTGCCAGTGCGACGTTATCCACTCCTCGTTCAACGAGCGGAACGCGGCTCCGTAGCAAGGCTCGAACGGCACGATGCGCACCCGGCTGCGACGGCGGCGCACCTCCTCGACACGTTCGAAAAGCGATTTCGCGTCGAGAGCTCTCTCCCACTCGGCCAAAGCCAGCCAGAGGTCGGCGGCCGCTTCGCGCGACACCTCGCCGACGGCCTCGGCCACATCGGCGCACTGCCGGTCGAGTCTGTCCGACATCGCGAGAGCCTTGTCTGTAAGTCGCACGGCCCGACGGCGGCGGTCGTCCGGGTCGTCGCTCCGCTCCACCAGACCGGCAGCCGTCATCTCGCGCAGAATGGTGCTGACCGAAGGATGGGAGTGTCCGATTTCGCGGGCTATCGCCGTGACACTCGCCGTCCGGCCGTGTTGCAGGACGCGGAATACGGGAAACCATTTCGGACGCAGCTCCACGCCGTAGAGCCCGTATATGCGTGATGCATCGTCGGTTATGCGGTCGGTGAGCATGCGCAGGCGGCTGCCTACGGCCACTATGCCCGTTCGTTCGAAGAAATCCATAATGCTATATTCGTGTAATTAATTACGTAATTGATTACGCAAATATAGTCAATATATCCCTAATTGCAAATTTCGACTGTGTTTTCCATAATTCGGTCTGCCGCGTCTTACAGCCGCCGGATGAGCCGGGCCGGGATGCCGACGACGACGGTGTTGTCCTCGACATCCTTCGAGACGACCGCACCGGCCGCTACGACTGCATTCTCGCCGACGGTCACACCCGGCAGGATGGTCGCGCCGGCGCCTATCCAGCAGTTGCGTTTCAGATGCACGGGCTTGCACGTCAGCACGGCGTGGTCGTATAGGTCGTGGTTGTTGGATATGAGCTGGGCGTTGGCGGCCACCATCACGTCGTCGTCGATGGTTATGCCCCCGGCCGCCATGAACAGCGAGTTGTTCATAACAACGACGTTACGGCCTATGCGCACGCTGTTGCCGCGCACGACGTTCACGGGCGGCATCACGCGGCTCCCTTCGCCGATGTTGCCCTTGAAGAGCTCGCGCACGAGCGCATCGTACTCCTCGGTGAATGGCATCGTGCGGTTGATTCTGAAACAGAGCTGCGCGCAGCGCACGCTCTCTGCGGGGTCGGCCTGCTCGGGCTTTCGCATGTCGATTCGTCTCTCCTCCATGACTCTTTCGGTTTTTCGGCAAAGGTAGCGAAAAGTGCGTTTTTTTCGACAGCGGAATATCGGCAGCCGTTGCTGTTTTTACGGAAAAAGTTAGTAACTTTGTGTGATTTCCGCCGTGCCGGCAGCCGGCAGCGGAGCAGAATCCGACAAACAGTCAACATAATAACTATAAAACGATGAAAAAAGAGTGTGTTTTGGTAGCGGGCGGTGCCGGTTACATCGGCTCGCACACTACGGTCGAACTTATCGAAGCGGGATTTGACGTGGTGATAGTCGACAATCTGTCCAACTCCGAGATGCGCGCCGTCGAAGGCGTGCGCAAAATTACGGGTGTCGACGTGCCGTTCGAGCAGGTGGACTGCTGCGACATCGACGCCTTCCGCAAGGTATTCGAGAAGTACGACTTCGATTCGGTGATTCACTTCGCGGCGTCGAAAGCCGTCGGCGAGTCGGTGCACGAACCCATGATGTACTACCGCAACAACCTCACCTCGTTCATGAACGTCATCGACCTCATGCGCGAGTTCGGCCGCCACAACGTCGTATTCTCGTCGTCGTGCACCGTCTACGGCGAGCCCGACAAGCAGCCCGTGACGGAGCAGACGCCCCGCAAGCCGGCCACGTCGCCCTACGGCAACACCAAGCAGATGAGCGAGGACATCCTGCGCGACTCGATTGCCGCCTACGATGGTCTGAACGGCATCGCACTGCGCTACTTCAACCCCATCGGCGCACACCCGACGGCGCTCATCGGCGAGCTGCCGCGCGGCGTGCCGCAGAACCTCGTCCCCTACATCACGCAGACAGCCGCCGGAATCCGCGAGTGCCTCTCCGTATTCGGCGACGACTACCCGACGCCCGACGGCTCGTGCATCCGCGACTATATCGACGTCACCGACCTTGCGAAGGCCCACGTGGTGGCGATACGCCGCATGGTGGAGCACAAGAACAAGGAGCGCTACGAGGTGTTCAACGTCGGCACGGGCCGCGGAGTGTCGGTGCTGGAACTCGTCAAGGGCTTCGAGCGCGTGAACGGGCTGAAACTCAACTACAAGATTGCGCCGCGCCGCGAGGGCGACATCATCGCCATCTGGGCCGACCCGACGCTCGCCAACGAGAAGCTGGGCTGGCACGCCGAGCGCTCGCTCGACGAGACGCTGGCTTCGGTGTGGAAGTGGCAGCAGACCCTGTAAGGCAATCGCCGACAGCAAGATATCTCCCGGTGCAACGAGTGTTGCACCGGGAGATTCGCTTATTTAGCGCACCTTACTTCGTACTCACCGAGCCGCCTCCGGCAGCACTTCTCGACTATCT
>CAMWIG010000043.1 GCA_947174295.1 uncultured Alistipes sp.
CTCGCCCGACTTCTTGCCCTGCTTGTTCACCGGGAAGACCAGATGAAGGTCGGGATGCGCCAGCGCCGCCGTCTGCCGGCAGTTGGGACACTCGCCGCACGAATCCCCGTCGCGGCGGTCGGTGCAGTTCAGATACTGCGCATAGGCCACGGCGAGCGGCAGACTTCCCGCCCCCGCGATGCCCGCGAAGAGCTGGGCATGGCTCACGCGCCCCGAGTCGACACTGCGCACGAGATGACGTTTCAGTTCGTCCTGTCCTACTATATCAGCAAAACGCATGGGAATGTCATTTATTATCCTGTTTTTTCAATATCTCACCGTCTCAGCACCGCTCTGACGAGCCCCTTCACGTCGATACGTTCGCGGCGCACGGCATAGAGCGCGAACGCGGCGAAGAGCACGACGTTCACGCCGAACTGCGCCAGAGAGTCGGGCACGGCCCGCGCGAAGAGCTCGCCCGCCGCGAACACTCCGCCGCCCACGGCCACGTACTCGCCGATGCGCGGCAGGTCGTAGGGGGTCGGGAAGTAGCGGCGGTTGAGCACGTAGCTCACGACCACCATCACAGCCTCGCTCGCAAGCCGCATCCACGCAGCGCCGTAATAACCCAGCAACGGGATGAGCACCAGACCGACCAGAACCGTGCAGCCGAGCCCCGCGAAAGTCACGTAGACGGCGAAGCGCGTCTTCTCCTCGCGCTTGTACCAGAACGAGAGGTTGAGCCACACTCCGGCCAGCACGTTCGTAACCAGCACGATGGGCAGTATGTAGATTCCCTCCCGGAAATCGGCGCCCACAATCAGCGCGAACACGTCGCGGAAGAGCGAGATGCCGAGGAATATCCCCACCGACACCAGCATGAAGTATTTCAGCGCCGCGGCGTTCATCTCCACGAACTGCTCCTTCTTGTAGTTCGCCAGGAAGAACGGTTCGGCCGCCAGACGGTACATCTGCGTGAAGAGAGTCATCACTACGGCGATTTTGGTTATCGCACCGTAGACTCCGACCTGGGCCATGGCGTCGACCGGCGTGAGGTACTTTATCATCTGGCGGTCGATGAACTCGCTGGCCATGGCCGCCGAGCCGCTCACGAGCAGCGGCAGCGAGTAGGTGAGAATCTGCGACAGCAGACGGAAGTCTATGCGCGGCAGCACGCCGCCGACGGTGAACAGTATCGCGGCCCACGTCGCCACGCTCGCCGCCAGATTGGCGACCAGCACCCACCCCACGCCGAACTCCGAGCCGTAGAGGCCGGCTATTCCGAATCCGAACGCCAGCGCCACGTTCAGCACGACATTGAAGAGTTTGAGCGCCACGAACCGCGCCGCACGACCCTGCTCCCTCAGGCGCGAGAAGGGTATGCAGCCCATGA
The DNA here is from genome assembly GCA_947174295.1 of uncultured Alistipes sp. GTDB lineage: Bacteria > Bacteroidota > Bacteroidia > Bacteroidales > Rikenellaceae > Alistipes. The sequence goes on from CAMWIG010000043.1 coordinate 1,373, forward strand.
CGTCGAACATCACTATCGCCCCGACCAGCAGCACGTACTCCGGGTGCGCGACATAGGCCTCGCCCATGACCGCCGCAATCGGCCGGCAGTCGAACGCCACGAGCATGAAAAACAGCACCGCTGCGAGCGACGTTATGCCCCACGTGGTGGCGAACAGGCGCCGCTTGGCCGCAACAGCATCGCCTCCCGCGGCATCGGCGCGCGCCGAGAATCGGAAGTAGCTCGACTCCATGCCCATGGTGAGCAGCACCAGCGCAAAGGGAATGAGCGAGTAAACGTCGGTTATGATTCCGTATGTATCCTGACCGAATACGCGCGTATAGTACGGCGTCAGAAGATAGCTCAGGAATCTTCCGACGATGGTGCTGATGCCGTACACGGCTGTCTGTCTTGCCAATTTTTCGAGCATAGTGCGACAATATAACCTGCAAATATACTAATTTCCCCGTTAAAAAGCCCTTTCCGCAGCCTAATATTGGCGCGTATGCCGAAAAAACTGCGGCTAAGCGCAGGAACTTGAAAAAAAATACATACCTTTACAACGGTTAATGAGAATTCATTCATCAAGTTCTATTCATTATTCACTAAAAACATCAAGACAATGAAAGCAACAAAGTTCTTCGCATTGGCTCTCGCAGGTCTCCTCGCATGGGGGGGGGTAGGTTGCAGCAGCGACGATGACCCGAAAGTAGACGAGGGCAAGACCAAACTCTCGACTCCCGCACCGCAGGCTACCGACATCACTTCCAGCTCGTTCGTGGCAACGTGGCCGGCCGTGACCGGCGCAGGCAGCTACGTCTACACCGTCAACGACGGCGCAGAGAAGAGCGTCAGCACCACCTCCGTCCTGGTCGACAATCTGACCGCCAGCACCGCCTACACCTTCAAGGTGAAGGCCGTTCCCGCCAACACCGACGACTTCGAAGAGTCCGCATGGGGTTCGGTCAACGCAACCACGAAAGAGCCCGCACCGGAGCCCATCGAGTACGAATACACTCCCTCGTTCGACTATGCCGAGTTCGACTACTGGGGAGAGGACGTATGGACCAGCGGCGGCGTTCCGATCAAAGCGCACAACTACGTAATCGACTTCTACGACTTCACCAACTATCAGGTTCTCTCCGTCGAGCTCCAAACGGCAACGCAGGCGTTCGAAGGCACTTTCGAAATCTCCGATGGGCTCGAAGCCGGAACGGCTGTTCCCGGCGTAGTTCTGGACGGTTACATGTACGGAACATGGTTCATACCTTACAACGCGGCAGGCACCGAGATCGACTGGGATCTGCTCACCGAGGTTGCGGCCGGCGGCATACAGCTTAGCAAGAATGCAGACGGTACGTACACCGTACATGCCGAGTTCGCAGGTTTCTGCAACATCGTAAACTCCGAGTCCGAAGAAGAGCTCAACTACGCATTCATATACGCCGACTACTCGGGTGCAATCGTCGAGGCAGAGGACGCAGAGGCTGCAACCGCTTCGGTTAAGCACATCGTCAAGCCCGCGAACTACCGCAAGTTCGCCTTCGCCGACGTCAACCGCGTAGCAGGCAACTTCACACGCAACGTCCGCTAACAGCGGAATCACACTCGCAGCAGCCGGTATTCACACCGGTCGCCGCAACGCAAACCGCCGGTCCGAACGGACCGGCGGTCGTTTTTTTTCGCGCGACACTATTCGCTGACGCACCGACCGGTGCGCCGACGCGTTTCCGGCGATTGTCATGCTGCATATCCGTGCATGCCGCCGAGAATGAAATTAACGCCGAAATAGGTCATCGCGACCGACACGAACGCCGCGGCGCACCATCCGTGAAACACCGCCGGACGCCGGAATGCGGCGATGGACTCGCCGTGCAGTGGCAGGGCGTAAACCATCATCGTAATGAGCGCCCACGTCTCCTTCGGGTCCCAGCCCCAATAGCGGCCCCACGACACGTTGGCCCATACGGCTCCGACGAAGATTCCGGCCGCAAGCGAGAAGAGGGCTGGATAGAGCATCAGCAGTCCCGCCGTGCGCAACCGTGCGGATTCGGCCGGGCGGCGGCGTGCGAGCCACAGCCCGGCTATGCCGTTCAGCATGAGAAAGGCCAGAAGCGAGTAGGATATCATTACGAGCATCACGTGCACCGACAGCAGAGGCGACGCCAGCACCGGCACGAGCGGCGTAATCTGCGGATTCGAACCGCCCATGGCGGCGACGGCGAGCGCCGCACCGGCAACGAGAAGCCCGACGGGCAGCGCCGCCGCGAAACGCCGCCGCACGACGAGCGTCAGCGCCAGCGCGCACCAGGCCATGAGCTGCATGGTTTCATAGCCGTTCGACATGGGCGGATGTCCGCTCACGCACCACCTCAGACCGAGCAGCGCCGTGACATAGCACAACGCCGCGGCGACCGACATAGCGAACACCGTCGCCGCACGGCGGCCGACATCGCGACCGAGAGCCATGGCCCGGCATACGACGATGAAAGCGACGAAGCCCGCGACGAGCAGCACCGCAGCCGCAGCCGACGAGCGGTCGGCGCGTGCGTAAATCCGTTCGGCCCCGAACCTCAGGGCGGAGGGCAGCGCTTCGCCTGCGCGCTGCTGCTGCCACGTGCGCATCCGGGCGAATACGTCGCCCGCCCGCACGAAATCGCACCGTGCGACCAGCTCGTTCACGTAGTTCATCGACCGGCGGATGAAAATCCACTCCTCGGCCGGCAGCTCTTCGGGCAGAGCGTCGACCTGCGACGCCCAGCGCAGCGCACCGTCCGCCGGGTCGCAATAGGGGTAGATGCGCAGCACGGCCCCGGTGCCGACCATGCTCACGACGTTGAACTTCTCGTCGACATCGGCGGGCAGGCGCTCCTCCCCGGCCTTCATGACGGGGTAAAAGTCGATCAGACGCGCACAGCGGCCGTCGAGCCCCATGCGGCGGCGGACATCGGCCGAGCGTATGCGAATCATCGGCTCGCGCTTCCACTCGTCATACCAGAACATCCAGCCCGACAGCACCTGCTCGGGCGTCAGACCGCGGTAATCGCACGTTCCGCAGAGTTTGACGGTGAAGTCGCGCGCCAGCGTCGAGAGCGGACAGATGCGGTCATTGTAGCAGACGTACAGAGCACCCATCTCGTCGGCCGTCTCGCGCGGCAGCACGGGCGGCGGCCCGGCAGCTCTGGCCGGCGCGACGGCAGCCAGCAAGGCAGCGGCGACGGCCGTTCCGCGCAGTGCACCCGCAGCCGAGACCCTGCGCATACCCTCCCGCCGCGACACGAGCAGCGCGAGCATCGACGCGAGCAGCAGCGCATAGCCCGCATAGGATACTCCTATCCCCCACGGGTCGCAGCTCACGGCGAACGTCGCTCCGCCGCCGTCGGCATCGTAGGTCGACATGTAGAACCGCCAGCCGCGAAAACGCATTATGCGATTCATCGCCACGTCGCCGGCAATCGCGGCATCGGAGGCCGCGACGGATATGCTGCCCACGAAGTCCATCGGAGCACGCGTGCCGGGATAGTACTCCACACGGAACGCATCGAGCCGCACGGAAAAAGGCAGCGGCAGAAGAGCTCCGCCGTCGGCGGCATACGCCGCGGCCGACTCTCCCGTGCGCAGATGCAGCGTACCGCGCCGCCCGAACGACCATGTGACGAACGCGCCGGCGAGTATGACCGCAAAGGCCGCATGCAGCATGAACGCCGCAGGACGGCGGAAGAGCCGGCGCCGCACGATGTAGAGACCGGCAAGCAGCGCCAGAACTCCCCACAGCACGACGAACCATGCGGCACCGTACACTCCGCGCGCGGCGGCCTGCGCACCTGCGCACTTCTCCACCACGGTGGCTGCGGCGAGCACCGCCGCCACCAGGCCGAACAAGACGAAACACGACGTTTTCAAAGACTTCATATCCACTCTTCGTTCAACGCTTTCCCGGCGGCGGAAATTCCGCCGCCGGGAAACATGCGCAAGATATCAAATCATATCGACTCTATGAACTTCACCACGGCATCGCGCTCCTCGCTGCTCAGCTTGCGGAACTCCTCGACCGTGCGACGTGCGTCGCTCTCGGCCGAACCGTGCCACATGATGGCCTCGATGACCGTGCGGGCGCGGCAGTCGTGCATGCGGTCGCTCTCGGCCGAGCCGGTGCACTTTCGGTGCAGTCCGCGCCCCCAGAGCGGAGTCGTGCGGCACCAGCCGGTACGAATGTCGTTCTGCATGCACAGACGGTGCTGCACCATGTCGGTGTAGGGCCATATCTTCTGATGCGGATACTTCGGCAGGCGGCTGTCGCCGTCCTCGAAGAAACCGCTGGGGTCGGTCAGACGGTCGTCGCCAGTAGTCCACGTGGGACGGTGGCAGTAGGCGCAGCCTATCTCCGCGAACTTGCGCTCGCCCAGAAGCACGTCGGCATCCTCGCGGTTGCGCGCCGCCGGAACGGCCAGACCGCGATGCCAGACCATGAGGTCGACGTAGTACTCGTCGCTGATTTCGGGCGCGAGGTCTGTGGCCATCAGATAGTCGTAGATATCGCTCTCGACACCGGCATCCGTGCGCCGGTCGGGGAAATAGTCGTAGAAACGGGCCTGCACGTCGGCATCTTTCGACGCCACTTCGGCATAGGCCGCCGTCATGTAGTGGTAGCGGCGGTTCGAACGCGTCACGTTGGTGATGTTCCAGAACGCATTGGACCCGGCTGCATCCTGCAACGGGCCGCGGCTGAGCGCATAGGTGAAACGGAACGGGTGCTCCTCGCCCGTACCGCCGTCCTGCGGGCGGGGGTTGCTGTACTGCTTTACCCACTCGCCGTTCTTGAAGAAAGCCTCGTTCAGGCGGAAATAACCGTCCTGCTCCTGCTTGGCGTATTCGGCTTTGAGGTCCTCGTCGGAGATTGCATCGAGAAGTCCCGTTCCGTAGATTCCGATGGTCGACTCCACGCGCGTGCGCACGCTGCCGTGAGGCACGGGAGCGCCTCCGACACCGAGCAGCGGCACGTAGTAGGCATCCTCGGGAATCGTCACGACGGGGTATATCAGTTCGTACTGCTCGCCGTCGGGGAAGCGATTGCCCCACTCGTCGGTGTAGGGAAGCCACGAAATCGTAATCTTCGACTCGTCGATAGGCGCCTTGAACGGCGCTACGGCATGAGTCTGCGGCATGCCCGTGAGCGAGGTGAGGTAGTTGTCGTTCTCGTCGGTCAGCACCAGCAGATAGCCGTTGCCTATCTCCACCGTGTTGAAAACACCCTCCTGACGGCGGCCGTGACTGTACCCGGGATGGCAGTGCACGCACGACGTGCGGATGTAGAGGGGGCCCAGACCGCCGCGGACGGAGCCGTCGTCGGCCTGCGTGAATATCTTCTCGAAAAGGGTCTCGCCATTCTTGAAGGAGAGGTACATGCCCGAATTTTCGACCGCCGGCGTCGGTTGCTCGAATGCCGCGGAGGTGGTGTTGAAGGCCGTACCGAGACGTCCGCCCGAGTACCACACGTCGGAAAGTTCGGCATCGGTCCGGGGCGGCTTGGGCGACGAACCGTTCTCGTCGGCGCAGCCTGCGGCGCAGAGAGCCGCCGCAAAAAACAAAGTATAAAGCGAATATTTCATAATCGAAGTATGTTTCGGTGTTTCAGCGGTCGAGTCCGGCGGCGCAGAGAGCGCACCGCCGGACTGTTCCCGCGATTTCTCGCGATCGGTTCGACCGTCTATCGTCCGATTGCCGCCACGGCATTGTCGAGCGCATCGGTCAGGGCATTGCACTCCTCGGTGGCCTTGCACCAGAGGGGATTGTTCGAACCGGCATAGTTCACGAAAGGCGCGGGTGCCGCCTCGATGGCCGCAAGCGCCGCCTCGATGGCGTTGCGCACGGCCGTGTCGGCCTCGGCGTCGACGCTGCGCAGGTAGGAGCTCACCGATGCGGCGCCCGGGACCGTACCGAGGTAGGCGTTGCGCACCGAAACGATGTTGTCGTAGAAGTCGGTCTTGGAATTCTTGGCATACGGAGACTCGATGTAGCTCAAATCCTCGCCGCTCGTACCCGTATTGGGACGTGCAATCTTCGTATTGGCTACCTCGTCCGAGATGTCGGAGCAGCCTTGCAGAATCTGCTGGGCCACAGCGAGGAAGTTGGTGTAGTCGCTGCCTCCGCGGCCGGCGTTGCACATGCCGTAGCCGTAATTGCGGCTCGGTTCGAGCTCGGCATCTTCGAGCATCCCGCTCTTACGGTCGTCGAGACTCTCCATGCCGGCCCACGAAGCCTCCAACAGCACGCACTGGTTGGCCATGTCGCCTGCGACGGCGGCAAGGTAGACGAGCTCCTCGATACGCTTGTAGGCAGCCGTGCGGGGTTTGCCTTCGGTCGACGACGTGCCGGCCGTGCGGTCGAAAATCATGTACTCCACAGCGTGGAATCCCTGCAATCCGTATCCCAGACCGGCCGCATATTCGGCGTCCATGATGCTCATGCGGTAGGAGTCGTCGAGCAGAGCCTGCAAATCGGTGGCATTGAGCGGCCACGAATCTATATGCGGGTCGATGTTATAGTCGGCGGCGGCACCGTAGAGGAAGGCCTCGCTGAGCTCCCAGTGCTTGCGCGCCTCGTACCACTTCCGGCAGGCGGCGTCGACGAGAGCCTGCGTTGCCGGGCACAGCTCGCCGCTGCCGAGGTCGGTCGCGGCGTTCTCGCGCACCGAAGCCTCTACCTCGGCGCATATATCGGCCAGCTCGACTGCGGCATCGGCCAAATCGCGGTACGTGGGAATCACGGTCTTGTCGACGAAGTTCGATGCGGCAAGCGAGAGAGCGTTCTCGCGCTCCTCCTCCCACGTGAAGTCGTTCTCACCGTCGGTACATGCCGTACCCAGTGCGGATGCTGCGGCCAGTGCGGCGCAGACGGATAATTTGAAGAATTTTGTCATAGCTTATCAGATTTTGTGTGTATTATCGTATGTTTTCTATTTTCGGAACAGCCCCGAATAGGTCACGCCCAGCGACAGCGAAGGCTCGTTGTTGTACTGCGAACGCAGCACCCCGACGGCATACTCGGCCTTGATGGCGATATTCCTTATCGGATAGTAGTTGACACCGACAGCCCAACGCTGGCGGCCGCACCACTCTATGCGGCGCACGCGCTGCTCGGTCCTGTACATCGAGTCGTAGTAGTCGTAGCGGCCGAACAGATAGAACTTCTGGCCGCTTTCGCGCAGCTTGCGCGAGAAGGAGAAGAGGTCGTAGCCCGCCTCTATGCCGGCCGACAGAGCGTCCGACGCCACGGGCTGCTTGGCCGATACCGACGAACTCGACATCGAACCGTTGAACGACGAAATCATGTCGGAGTCGGAGAGATGGCCGTAGTCGAAGGCTCCGCGGACGACGAGATTATGGTCGTCGTAGGCGAAATCGAACGAGCCGATGACGACCGTGCCGCGCACCGAATCCCATCGCGTGTTGCTGTTGTCGTAGAGCGTATTGCGGAAGCTGTTGCCGCAGTATCCGCTCACGCTCAGACGAAGTCCGCGCACGGAACGGTTGTCGACACGGAACGCGCCGGCGTAGGATGTGCCTATCTTGAACTCGTAGGGGCTGCCCGCGCCGTCGTGTATCCACCCCTTGGAGTTGAAACGGTCGGAGTCGAGACCAGGCATGAACATCACCTCGTAACGCCACTTGCCGACCGTACCCCACAGACTCACGCCCGTCTCGTGCCACGTGCACGGCATGATGGTATTCTCGCCCTCGGGACGATAGACACCGAAGAACTCGGTGGGCATATGGTGCATGTTCGTCCCGCCTACGGGAACTATCATGTGGCCCAGACGAAGGTTGAACGCCGCCGAGAAGCTCTTCTGAATCCAGAACTGTTCGAGAGCCACCTCGCCTCCGCGCTCGACTTCGGATTCGTACTCTCCGGCCTCCTCCTCTTCTATCTCCACGGCGCTCTCCGTGCCTCCGTGCTCGAACTCTATCTCCGTTCCGAGCGACCATCCGCGGCCGAAGTCGTAGCCCAGCCACAGCACGACGTGCGGCAGGTCGAACCGGCCGTGCCGGCCGTCAGCGTACTTTTCGGCATTGGTGTAACGCAGATAGTTGTCGCTGTAAAAGTTGCGCGACATCACGGCCTCGCCGTAACCGCCTATCGTAAGACGCGACGGCCGCTCGACACGCGGCGCAGCCGTCGTTTCGAGAGCCGCACGTTCGGCGCGCAGCTCCTCCATGAGTTCGGCTTTCAGTTCCGCTTTGAGACGGGAGAGCGATTCGTCGGTCGACCCGCACTCCTGAGCCGCCGCGCCGCACGTAACGGCGAGCGACAGAAGCAGTGCTACGAATAAAAATTTGAATTGCATGTGATTTTTATCTTTGATTTCCGCTGCAAAATTACCGCTCGCCGCACATGGCGGCAATCCCGTCTTATGGCTATTTTGCGGTTCGGACATCCCCAAATAATATTATCCGCATCCGACCGGCCGCAGCGCGCTGCGGCATGACGCTGCGCACCGGCACCACGCAACGGGCCGGAATCCATGCGCGAATCGACAAAACGGGGCGAAAATTTGCAATTTCGGATTTTAGAACTAACTTTGTCTCGGATTTGGTTCCCGACTCTTCGGCGAAGAGCGGGATTAAAAGGGAATCGGGTGAAAATCCCGGACAGTCCCGCTGCTGTGAAGCTCCGCGACGTTCCGAAAATCTCTTACAGCCACTGGCCGCCGCTGCGGCGGTCGGGAAGGCTTCGGAACAGGAGTCAGTCAGAAGACCTGCCATATCTATTCGACGTCGCAAGCGCTCGTGGGTTAGGCTTCGGCATCGTCAGAAGTTACACTTATAAACATATTGTTCACGTTCGACCCCCGGCGAAGGGTGCATAGCATCCTGTTGCGCTGCATGCGGAACCGCGGAGGGTCGTACACCGAAAAGGCGCGGCGCGAAAAAAGACACGTTACTGCCATAACAGGTCGAAAACGCTTCGTGAGGCCGGTACGGATCCGAACACGATTCGGACTCCGTCGCAGCGAGAGCAGGGCTGCCGAGAGCGAAATATGAGATTGGATACACGCCGCGCCTTTTTTACAAACCGTAAGAACCATGAACATAATCGTATATGGCATTGCGGAACCGACGGTTCGCACCGTCGCCGCCCGGTACGGATTCGACGTTCGCGAGCGATTCGAATGTTGCGCAGAGACGAACTCCATGGTCATTCTGCCGCATCTTGCCGGCGACGACCGGCATTTGGAATTCATGACCGACATGGAGCGCCATGCGGAACTCATCGACGCCGTGGTCGCCGCACCTGGCGAAACGGCCGCCGCGGTGTGCTACTGCGCCCCTCAGGGCAAGCTCTTCACAGTGGCTCCCGACGACGAGCTCGCGGCCGACGAGCTGTCGCTCATCGTCGAGTCGCTGGCAGGTCTCATCTGCGCCCACGAAGGCGTGTAGGGGCTATTTCGCCGATTTTCGCCGCAGCGACCGCAAATCGCGGAACTCTTTCAGACGGCGCGAAAAGGAGAATTCGGGCTCGTCGCCGTCGATCTCTCCGCGGCGCCGCATGGCCTCGACCGTGCGGCGTATGTAGTTCTCTATGTCGCGGTGCAGACGCTTGTAGAGGAAGCACTCGGTGTAGTTCTCGTTGTCGAGCAGCACGTCGCGAATCGAACGCTGGGAATTGGTGTAGTTCGACATCTCGTTTTTGAGCGCCGTGCCCTCCTTCGACGAATCCTTGATTCGCGCGAGCGACATCTTGCGCAGCTGGTCGCACACCGAAGAGAGCATTATCAGCACAACGTTATCCATCAGAGTGTGTCCGTGCATGTAGAGATAGGTCTGCTGCGGAATCACGCCTTTCGCGGCCAGCTCGCGGCCGAAAGCCTCGACATCGGCCGACATCGCCGGATGTTTGCGTCGCAGGGTCTGCTCGCGGCGCGCCACGTTGCGGGCGAGCCACTCGATGGTCGCTTCGCCGTTCGACGCCACGTCGACATAGCCCAGGCGCACGGCCGACTTGAAATCGGCCAGCGGAAAGACGTTTTCGGTCTCGCGTCTGGCCGAGTAGACATACCACAGAAACAGAGGATAGACCGTCTCCGAGTAGCGGGCCATGAAGCGCACGAAATCGAATATCCGGGCATCGTTCTTCGTCGCCTTCACGCAGACGTTGTGCAGCGACGGAGCATAGCATAGATAGTTCTCGGTGGCGTAGACATAGGTATGGAACATGTACTCGGAGCCGTTGACCTGCCGCGACTGCCCGGTGGCGTCGTCGAACAGATAGTCGAAGTCCGAGTCGACGCACAGCAGCATATCCTCGCCCGAGCGGGGAATCATGCTCATGAGCACCTTCTTGCCCTTCGGCAGGTCGCGGCGCATGGGCACCGAGATTTCGAACCGCAGGTAGGGGTTGTCGAAATGGTCGAATATCCCGCGCCAGAAAGCCACGTCGTCGTACCCCTCGACGTAGACGTGCACCACTCGTTTGTCGGAGTTGTCGGGCAGCGGCTCGGGCAATCCGGGATTACGGTCTATGCGGCCGAAGGGATTGAGCTGCCGCAGTGTTTTCCTGATGTCGTAAGCCATTCGTAATTCAAATTGCAAAATTCAATGTTCGAGGACAAAGGCGAATCAGTACGCATTTTGCCGGAACGCAGTATACAAAACGCAGCCGAAGATACTGTCGAGCCGGGTGCAAAAGCAAATTTATCGCGATTTTGCAGGGACACCGTATCCGATGCGTAGTCAAAGATAATAATTTTATTACTTTTGCGCAACGTTTTCGACAAGCCGAGCGCAGAGCCGAACGCAGTTCAAGCTATGCCGAGGCGAGAAAACGAAGGCGACAGCCAACGTTTTCGACAAGCCGAGCGCAGAGCCGAACGCAGTTCAAGCTATGCCGAGG
>CAMWIG010000044.1 GCA_947174295.1 uncultured Alistipes sp.
TGTGGGGCTTACCTCCGGCGAGCGACCCGAAGAGAAGAATATATTCGGGGTCGAAGAGTCCCTCGGAGGTCAGAAAGCGGACTATGTCGTTCGCTTCGCTTTGAGAATAGAGTGGTTCGGGCTGGGATGGTTCGGGCGGCGTCGGCATGCCGGCATCCGTTGCCGGCTCGGCGGCGTGAAGGGACGCTTCGCTGCCGACGGAGGCAGGATTTTCGGTCGGCGGGGCGGCGGGTGCGGGATTGGTGTCCGTCGGGTCGGCGGATGCTGGATTTGCGGCCGTGACGGATTCGGATATTGAGGTTTGCGCAGGTTCGGACTGCGCGAGGATTCGATTCGTTTCCATAGTGTTGATTTTTTGAATTAGACAATAGAGGTGCTGTCCTTATCGTGCGCGGGGCGCGACAAAGAGAACGAAAGGTTTGATTGGCAAACGTTTGCTAATCCGGCGGATGAGAGTGGGAAAGAATCGCGGTGTTGCAGGGCGGAATCCGCCTGCGGGGGCTGGCCTTACGGCTGGTCTGTACCTGAGTACGGACGATTAATTGTGTTCGCATAAAACAAAAAAGCGCGCAGCTGCGAACACAATTAATCACTTTTGCAAGCTCAAAAAAGGTGTCATTCGCGGGTCGCTAAACCCCAACAACTCTGCGCATATTTTTAACATGGGCCTTTTTTGAGTCCACTTGCAAAAATTTAAATAATCATGTTCGCAAGAACAAAGATACGACAATTTTCGGAAAACGAAAAAACGACAATTGCTAATTACTCATTTCAAATTGCTAATTGTGCAAAACCCGGAATTGCATCGGGAGTGTCGAAAACGCTGATTATGAACGAAAATTTTGAATTTAGGATTTCGAATTCTGAAATTTTATGTATCTTTGCGTCCCGTATCGACCTCTTTCATTGGGCGACGGACCGGGTGTGATGCAGTCATCGGGCTGGCAATCACGGGATTAGCGGTTAGTGAACCGTTATGGTAGGTTTGTCGCAGCGGTAATGTCGAGCGTAAAACATCAAAAAAATTGTTGCAACAATGAACAAGGATGCAATCATCAAGCTCGTAAACGAGCAGTTGTGGACCAAGACGGATGTTCCGTCGTTCAAGGCCGGTGACACCATCACCGTGACCTACCGTATCGTCGAGGGTAACAAGGAGCGTCTCCAAAGCTTCCGCGGCGTAGTCATTCAGATCAAGGGCTCGGGCAAGACCAAGATGTTCACGATCCGCAAGATTTCGAACGGCGTGGGCGTGGAGCGTATCTTCCCGCTCTACTCGCCGCACATCGACAAGATCGAGGTGAACAAAATCGGTGTCGTTCGTCGCGCTCGCATCTTCTACCTGCGCAACCTCACCGGCAAGAAGGCTCGCATCAAGGAGAAGAGAGTCACCGCAGCGGCGAAATAGGTTCGCACGGCGAAAAAATAAGGTTCGGAATTTTCCGTGCCTTATTTTTTTATTACCTTTGCAGTTGCGCCGGTCTTCGGCTCGACGCGCATATGCTGCGGCCGACACCGCAGCCATGCGCAGCGGACGGACGACCGCGCGGTTCGTTTCGGATTTAAACAATAAAAACAGATACCATGGGAAGAGCTTTTGAATATCGAAAGGCAAGAAAACTCAAACGCTGGGGCAACATGGCCCGCACATTTACCAAACTCGGCAAGGAGATCGAAATCGCCGTCAAGGCCGGCGGCGCCGACCCGTCGGGCAACACCCGCCTGCGCGTGCTCATGCAGAACGCCAAGGCCGAGAACATGCCCAAGGAGAACGTCGAGCGCGCCATCAAGCGTGCCATCTCCAAGGATACGGCCGACTACAAGGAGGTAATCTACGAAGGATACGGCGCTCACGGCATCGCATTCCTCGTCGAGACCGCGACCGACAACACCAACCGCACGGTGGCCAACGTGCGCATGTACTTCAACAAGTGCGGCGGTTCGCTGGGCAACTCGGGCAGCGTGGCATTCATGTTCGAGCACAAGTGCACGTTCAAGTTCCGCGTGCCGGAGGGCGTCGACATGGAGGAGTTGGAGTTGGAGCTCATCGACTGCAACGTCGACGAGTTCTACCCCGAGGAGGACGGCGTGACGGTCTACGCCCCCTACGAGTCGTTCGGTGCGATACAGAAATATCTCGACGACCACTCGTTCGAAATCGTGTCGGGTGAGTCGGTGCGCATTCCCGCCGACTCGAAGGAGCTCGACGCCGAGGCCCGCGCAAGCATCGAGAAGCTGGTCGAGATGCTCGAAGAGGACGACGACGTGGTGAACGTATACCACAACATGAAGGAGGCCGAGGAGGAGTAGTCCGCACACGGTGAAACCAAATCGTCGGAGACGTACCATAGCGCGTCCCGCGATAGCAAATCGCCCCTGTCCGAATCTGCGGACAGGGGCGATTGCCGTTCGTTTTCCGCCGGCAGAGACACAGCCGGCGCGGATTCATTCTCACGGGCCGGGAAAAGGACCCTTCACTCTACCGGGAATCACAGTTTTTTCAGCTTGGCGAACTTGGCCAGCAGCGTCTTTTCGCCGAACTCGGCGAAGTCGACCACCACCTTGTGGTCGGCGGCGAGGGTTTCGATGCGGACTACGACCCCGGCATTGAACTTGGGGTGTTCGACGCGGTCGCCGACGGCGTAGGGACATGCTCCGACGGGAGCCACGGATGCCGTGCCGCCCTCGGACTGCTCGACGCGGCGAGCACCCATGCTGCGCATTCCCTCGGTGGAGCGCGGCGGTGCGGCGGGACGGACTATGGCAGGGTCGGGCTTGCCGGCCGGCTGCGAACGGAACGCCGCCGAGTGGCGGTCGCGCTGGGCTCCGCCCGCCGGTTTCTGCGAGAAGCGGTAGTCGAAGCGGCGGCGAAGCTCCTCGATGGCCGTGCGGCCTTCGGCCGCAGCCTGTGTGCGGACGGGCTTCTCGTCGTCGGCGAAGTCGTTCTCGACGAACTGCGGGTCGATTTCGCGCAGGAAACAGCTCGGGCGCGAAAACTCCATATTGCCCCACTTGAAACGCGTCTCGGCATAGGAGAGCACCGCCGCGACCTTGGCTCGCGTGAGAGCCACGTAGAACAGACGGCGCTCCTCCTCGAAGCCATCGGGCGTCTCCATGGCACGCTGCGAGGGGAACAGATTCTCTTCGAGACCGACGATGTAGACATACTTGTACTCCAAACCCTTGGCCGAGTGGACGGTCATAAGTGTCACCTTGTTGCGGTCTTCGGGGTCGTCCTTGTCCATGTCGGTCATGAGCATCACGCTCTGCAACCACTCGTCGATGGTCGCGCGCTCCTCCTCGGGCCGTTCGCCGGCGCGTATCTCGGCATCGCGCTGTTCGTTGAAGAGCTGCATGGAGTTCAACAGCTCCTCGATGTTGTCCAGAGCGCTCGTGGCCTCGGGAGTATTCTGCGTGCGGTATGCGGCGAGGATACCCGAACGGGAGGCAATCTCCAATCCGAAATCGTAGAGTCCCTTGGTCTCGCGGGTGATGGCTATCGAGCGTATGAGCTCGACGAACTCCTTGACCTTGCGGGCTATGGTGCGCTGCATGGGGTCATCGACCGGCTCGGCGACCAAAGCGTCGACAGCTTCCCACATCGAGACGCTGCGCGAGGCGGCCAGCTGCCCGATGCGCTCGACGGTGGTGTCGCCGATACCGCGCGCAGGGTAGTTGACGATGCGTTTGAAGGCTTCGTCGTCGCGCGGGTTGATGACCAGACGTATGTAGGCCAGCATATCCTTGATTTCCTTGTGGTCGTAGAACGAATTGCCCTTGTAGATTCGATAGGGAACGCCCTTGCGGCGCAGAGCCTCCTCCAAGGCCTGCGACTGGTTGTTGGTGCGGTAGAGTATGGCCGCTTCGCTCCACTCGTCGCCCTCGCCGCGGATGCGGTCGCGCAGTGCCGTGACAACCAGGTCGGCCTCCTCGCGGTCGGTGTATGCACGCATGATTCGGATTTTCTCACCGCGGTCGCCCGCCGAAAAACACCTCTTCTCCATGCGCTTGGAGTTGCGCTCGATGACCGAATTGGCCGCGTCGACGATGGTCTGCGTCGAGCGGTAGTTCTGTTCGAGCTTGAATGTCAGAGCGTCGGGGTAGTCCTTGCGGAACGAGAGTATATTCTCGATTTTCGCGCCGCGGAACGAGTATATCGACTGCGCATCGTCTCCCACGACGCAGACCTTGGAGTCGTACTGCGACAGACGGCGGATGATGACATACTGCGCGTAGTTGGTGTCCTGGTACTCGTCGACCAGGATATATTTGAACTGCTCCTGATAGCGGGCCAGCACATCGGGACAGTCGCGCAGCAGGATGTTGGTCTGCAACAGCAGGTCGTCGAAGTCCATCGAGCCGTTACGCTTGCAGCGCTGGCAGTAGGTGTTGTAGATGTTGCCGAACTCGGGAATCTGCATGCGGCGGTCTTCGGCCGCACACGAGGCGTTGGCGATGTAGGCGCCGGGCGTCACGAGACAGTTTTTGGCATAGGAGATGCGCGAAGCGATGTTGTTGGGCTTGTATTTGTCGTCGGGCAGACCCATCTCCTTTACGATGGTCTTGACAAGGTTCTTGCAGTCGCTCGGCTCGTAGATGGTGAACGTCTGCGGAAAACCTATGCGCTCGGCATTCTCGTGCAGGATGCGCGAGAAGACGGAGTGGAACGTACCCATGCGAATGTAGCGGCTGCGCGAGCCTATCATCTGCTCGATGCGCGAACGCATCTGCTCGGCGGCCTTGTTGGTGAAGGTCAGCGCCAGAATGTTGGAGGGTGCGACACCCTGCTCGATCATGTAGGCTATGCGCGATGTCAGCACGCGCGTCTTGCCCGAGCCGGCACCAGCGATGATTAGCGACGGTCGGTCGTAGTTCTCCACAGCGGCGCGCTGGGCGTCGTTAAGGCCTTTGAGTATTTCGGATTCCATAAGTATTTCTTCTTGTCGTTCGGGGCGGATGCCCGCATGCCGCAGGCGCCCGCATGCGTTCGGCGCATCTTCGCCTGTTTTCAGAACACAAATGTACGAAAAAAATCATGTTTCCGAGCAGCCCCGGCAAAGTTGAGACAGCCGCAGCCGTCAGACATGAAAAGCGGTCTGTTCCGCATGGGAACAGACCGCTTTTCGTAGATTCAAGGATGATTAGAGAGCGAAACCGTTCTTGAAGAGGGGTTTCAGGTTGGCATCCTTGGCAGCCTTCTCTGCGAGCTTGCCGTTCTTCGATACGGCGCTCTTCAACTGAGCCTTTGCGGTTTCGAGGTCGCCCTCCTTCACTGCAACGACTGCGCGGAGATAGTCGGCATCGGCCGAGTTGTCGCCCGAAAGGTTCTGCTTGGCAGCGGTGTAGTTCTCGTTCATCACGTTAGCCACGGCAGCGTTGTAACCCTTCAAGGTCTTCGCAGCCTGCTCGTAGTTACCCTCGGCAGCGGCTACGAGGCTCTTGGTCTCGGCGTCGGCCGAAGCGGCGTACTTCTTGGCAGCGTCCACATTGCCGTTGGCAAGGTTAGCCAGGGCGAGGTTGTCGTCGATTTCTGCGGTGTTGAGACCCAGCTTGGCAGCCTTCTCGAATGCTTTGAGCGAAGCCTCGTTCTCACCCAGCTTGGCGTAAGCCACACCGAGGTTGTTGTATGCGCGGGCATCGTTGTACTTCTCGGCGGTGTATTTCAGAATCTCGGCCTTGCACTTGTTGCACTCGGCGAGGCTCTCGGCGCAGTAGAGAAGCTCCTCGTTGTCCAGAGCGTCGTAGTTCTTGGCTTTGAGCAGCTCCTTCATCTCGGCGTCGGTCTTGCCCGTAACGTCAGTGCTGTTTACAACCTGAGCGCGACGGAGTTTCGGCAGGATGTCGTTTTTCAGAGCGTTGAATACCGAAGCCATGTTCTTGATTTCGGCCTCGCGCTGAGTCGACGACTCGTACATTTTCAGAACTTGGAGAATCAGATCCTTATCCTCGATGTTCGAAGCGGCGACGAGCTCCTGGAAGCCCTCCCAGTCCTCGCCGTAGAAGGCGGCGTCGGTCTCCAAGCCGGTGCCTTTGAGGAGCTTGACGACAGCCTTCTTACCCGACTCGCTGCGAGCCTTCGAGAGCTTGTCGTTGAACTTCTCGGGACCGTCGGGCGAAGCGTAGCCGTTAACATAGATGTGCTGCTCGGCGCGGTCGTTGTTCAGCGTCTCGTCGACATTGGCCTTGAACTCTTCGAGGTCGGCGTTCTTCAACGCCTTCTTCGTAGCGTTCGAGCTGTTGATGGCGTAGAGGATGTCGGCCTTGGTCACGTAGGTCTTGACGTTCTTGTAGTTGTTGGCGGCATCGGCCATCGCGTCGGCGAACTTGATATCCTTTTGGAGCGTGTTGACGCCGGTAGCCACGGTCAGACCGAACTCGCGAAGGAGAGCCTGAGCCTCGGCACCGCCGTTAGCCAGAACGGCAGCCTCGTCCTTGGTGGGGATAGCACCGGTGTTGGCGTTCACGAGCGTGAACTCCTTGCACTTGCCCTTCGGGCACTTAATCTCGACGCGGAGTTGGAGCTCGCACTCCTGCATGCGCTCGTCATAGGCGAACTCTACGTGCTGGGTGAACTTGCCGCCCGACTTCTTGTCGACCACGGTGTAGTTGTCGTCCACCTTCGAACCCTGATAGTACTTCGTAGCGCCTGCTACCTCGCCGCCCTCGAATACGATTACCGGGGTAACTTTCAGCACGGCCTTGGCGTTGAAATACTTCTCGGGGAAGCTGGCCGTAATGTCGGCGGATACCTTGCCGTTGTTGAGCACCAGCACCTCGGGAGTGCAGACGATCGAAACCTCGTCCTGATGCTTGGCCATCTTCTTGAAGCAGTTACAGCTCGAAAAAGCCATGGCGGCCATCACGAGCACTACGCTTGCCTTAAATAAGTTTTTCATAGCTAAATTGTGTTTTAATGTTTGTATTTGTTTCGTTTGCAGTTTCAAAACTCGGGCCGCCGGAACCGATGTCTCCGACGCAGCACGGCAACGAGGCTTCGCTCCTCTGCCTTGCACCTGCCCTTCGCACTATGCACAATCGGTGCAAATGCGCACGCAGTCTTCGCACAAATATATGAAACATCTGCAAAATATGCAACAAAAGACCCGAAAATTCGGGTCTTTTGCCTATATAATCCTATTTTTGCTCCTTTCGGAGACGGGACTACTCCTTGTCCTCGCGGCGGGGACGGCGGTCGCCGCGGTCGCGACGCTCGCCGCGCTCCTCACGCGGACGACGCTCGCGGGGCTCGCGCTCCACCCAGCCCTCGGGCTTGGGAAGCAGTGCCTTGTGCGAGAGTTTGAGCTTGTTGGTCTTCGGGTCTACGCCGATGAGCTTCACCTCGATCATGTCGCCCTCTTTCAGGCCGGTCTCGTCCATGGTCTCGAAACGCTTGTAGTCGATCTCCGAGATGTGGAGCAGAGCATCCTTGCCCGGGAGAATCTCGACGAACGCGCCGAATGCGACGATCGAACGAATCTTGCCGGTGTAGGTCTCGCCCACCTCGGGAACGGCGGCGATAGCCTTCACGCGGGCCAGAGCGCCGTCGAGCGCAGCCTTGTCGGGGCCGAAGATATCGACGATACCCTTGTTGTCGACCTCGGTGATGGTGATTGTCGTACCCGTGGTCTTCTGGATGTCCTGAATAATCTTTCCGCCCGGGCCGATGACGGCGCCGATGAGATCCTGCGGAATGGTAATCTGCACGATGCGCGGAACGAACGGACGGTAGTCGGCGCGGGGCTCGGCGATGCACTCGGTAATCTTGCCCAGAATGTGCAGACGACCTACGCGGGCCTGTTCCAGAGCCTTGGCCAGCACCTCGTAGGAGAGGCCGTCGACCTTGATATCCATCTGGGTGGCGGTGATACCGTCGGCGGTACCCGTCACCTTGAAGTCCATGTCGCCGAGGTGGTCCTCATCGCCGAGGATGTCCGACAGCACGGCCCAGCGGCCCGTAGCGGAGTCGGAGATAAGACCCATGGCGATACCCGAAACGGGCTTGCGGAGCTTTACGCCGGCATCCATCAGAGCCAGCGTACCTGCGCAGACGGTAGCCATCGACGACGAACCGTTCGATTCGAGGATGTCCGACACGATGCGCACGGCATAGGGATTCTCCTCGCCCACGGGAACCATCGGCTTCAAGGCGCGCCATGCGAGGTGGCCGTGGCCGATTTCACGACGGCTGAGACCGCGCGACGCCTTGGCCTCGCCGGTCGAGAAGGGCGGGAAGTTGTAGTGCAGCACGAACTGCTCGGTACCCTGCACGAGCACCTCGTCCTTGACCTTCTCGTCGAGCTTCGTACCGAGCGTGACGGTCGAAAGCGACTGCGTCTCGCCGCGGGTGAAGATTGCCGAACCGTGCGCGCAGGGCAGGTAGCCCACTTCGCACCAGATGGGGCGTATTTCGTCGGTGCGGCGGCCGTCGAGGCGCTTGCCCTCGTCGAGAATCATGTTGCGCATGGCCTTCTTCTGCACGTCGTCGTGGAAATATTTGTGAATCAGGGGAGCCTTCTCCACGAGCTCCTCCTCGGTGTAGCGCGACGCGAACTCGGCTTCCAGGGCGTCGAACATCTCGCTGCGCTCGTGCTTCATCGTACCGCTCGTAGCGATGGCGTAGGCACGGTCGTAGAGCTCCGAAACGATGGTCTGGCGAAGCTCCTCGTCGTTGACCTCGTGGCAGTAGGTGCGCTTCACGTCCTTGCCGAGCTCCTTCGAAAGCTCGATCTGAACGGCGCAGTGCTTCTTGATTTCGTCGTGTGCGAACTTGATAGCACCGAGCATGACCTCTTCCGAAACCTCCTTCATCTCGCCCTCGACCATGAGGATGTTGTCGATGGTACCGCCGACCATGATATCGAGGTCGGCCTCTGGCATCTGCGAGTAGGTGGGGTTGATGACATATTCGCCGCCGATGCGCGCCACGCGCACTTCGGAAATCGGGCCGCCGAACGGAATGTCCGAAACGGCGAGCGCGGCCGATGCCGCCAGACCGGCCAGAGCGTCGGGCTGAATGTCCTTGTCGGCCGAAATGAGGTTTACGGTTACATATACCTCGGCGTGGTAGTCCGCAGGAAAGAGCGGACGAAGCGCACGGTCGATAAGACGCGCTACGAGAATCTCGCTGTCGTTCGCCTTACCCTCGCGCTTCATGAAACCGCCGGGATAGCGGCCCGCAGCGGCGTACTTCTCCTTGTACTCCACTTGGAGGGGCATGAAATCGGTGTCGGGTTTTGCATCCTTGGCAGCTACGACGGTGGCCAGAAGCATGGTGTCGCCCTGCTTCACGACTACGGAACCGTCCGCCTGCTTGGCGAGCTTGCCGGTCTCGATCATAATCTCGCGTCCGTCGGCGAGAGTTATGAACTTTTGTACAGCATTGTACAGTTTCTTTTCTTCCATAATTGTTTCTATAAACGTCCAAAAAAAATAAATTCGTCCTGTGGTATCGTGCGTCGGCCGCCGGGCGGAGACCCCCGCCGGCCGGAACGGATAATGCAAAAAGATAAGGGGGACCGCCGCCGTCCGGCAATCTCCCCTGTCTCTCGTCTCGCTTACTTGCGGAGGTTGAGCGTCTTCACGATAGCGCGATAACGCTCGATGTCTACCTCTTTCAGATATTCGAGCAACTGGCGACGCTTACCTACCAGGCGCAGAAGAGCGCGCTGCGTACCGAAGTCGTGCTTGTTGTTTTTGAGGTGGTTCGTAAGGTGGTTGATACGGTACGAAAACAGCGCGATCTGGCTCTCGGGAGAACCCGTATCGGTGTTAGACTTGCCGTACTGGCCGAAAAGCTCCTGCTTTTTCTCAGCTGTTAAATAAGCCATTTTTAATAAAGATTTATTAAGTTCCACTCTACGACGCATCCGCCTTACCGGATAACGCCAGAGCGTGGCGCAAAGATACGCATTAATTCGCAATAACCAATCCGGCCCATGGAAATATTTTGTTCGATAGGCGAAAAAGATTACTTTTGCGGTGGATATGCGTAAATTATTTATAAAAAATGCCTTAATCATCCTCGCCGCCGCCGTTGCGGCCGCGGGTTGCTCGCCGCGCGAACGCTATGTCGCGGTCGACGGAACGATGCTCGGAACGACCGTGCACGTGTCGGCCCGCACGAGTGCGGCGCCGTCGGAGATTTACGCCGGGCTGATGCGCATCGACCGCGAGGCCAAGGCGTCGATGTCGGTCTTCGACGAAAGCTCGCTCCTGAGCCGGCTGAACGCCAACACGACCGATTCGCTCGACCTCCACATCGCACGCAACATAGCGCTCGCCGACAGCATAAGCCGCCTGAGCGGCGGCCGCTACGACATAACGGTCAAGCCGCTGGTCGAGGCGTGGGGATTCGTCGCGAAGAGGCGCATCGAGCATCCGAACGTCGACTCGCTGCTGCAATTCGTGGGATACGACAAGATAGGCATCGAACATGGGCGCCTGCGCAAGAGCGATCCGCGCGTGCAGATCGACCTCAACTCCATAGCCAAGGGCTATACGGTGGACCTCGCGGCGGCGATGCTCGATTCGCTGGGATCCGAGGACTACATAGTTGAGATCGGCGGCGAGATACGCTGCCGCGGCGTCAACTCCCGCGGCACGGCATGGGTCGTGGGCATCGACTCCCCCTACGACGGCAACGACGACCCGGGCCGCGACCTGCAAACAGGCATCTCGCTGAGCGGCGAGTCGCTCGCCACGTCGGGCAACTACCGCCGCTACTACATCGACGCCGAGGGCCGCAAGGTGGCCCACACCATCGACCCGCGCACGGGCCGCAGCTGCGTGTCGCGCCTGCTGTCGGCGACGACGGTAGCCGCCGACTGCGCCGAGGCCGACGCCCTGAGCACGATGTTCATGGCCATGGGGGCCGACGAGGCGCTGGCATTCGCCGACAGCCACCCCGAGCTGCCGGTCTACTTCATTCTCGACGACGGTGCGGACGGGTTCGAAATCCGCTGCACGCCGGCCATGCGCGACAGGATAATCCCGCGTTCGCGATGAGCCGGGCGCAGAGTCGATTGCAGTTCGGAATCCTCCGAAGCGCGAAAACGACCGCTGCAAAACGAACGACATAACAGCATCCACTGATACGATATGAAAAAAGTACTGTTTCTCTACAATACGCGAGCCGGCCGCGGACGCATCGCCGGGCGAAAAGAGGAGATTTGCGCCGAACTCGCGCGCGGAGGCGCCGAAGTGACGGCGGAGCTTATCGACTTCGCGCGCAACCCGTTCGACGCCCACCCCGACACCGACACGGTGGTCGTTGCGGGAGGCGACGGCACGGTGAACTACGTCGTGAACCGCATGAAGGAGCGCGGGATGAACATCCGCATAGGCATCATCCCCGCAGGTACGGCCAACGACTTCGCGGGAGCGCTCGGCATGAGCAAAGACCCCGTGAAGGCTGCGGCGCAGATAGCGTCGGGCAGCCTGCGAAGAGTCGACTGCGGACGGGTGAACGACCTCTACTACGTCAATATTTTCAGTTTCGGCATCTTCACCACCACCTCGCAGCGCACGCCCGACGAGCGGAAGCACAAAATCGGCAAGCTCGCCTACATAATCGAGGGCATCAGGGAGCTCGGCAACATGCACGACATCCCTCTGCACGTGCGCACCGAGGACGACGAGTTCGACATCAACGTACTCATGACGCTCGTCTTCAACGGCGAGACGGCCGGCGGATTCCGTCTGGCGCGCACGTCGAGCCTCTCGGACGGAGTGTTCGACTGCCTGATGCTCGAACGCCGCAACTTCTTCGCGTCGTGCTGCGCCATGGGCCGCTATCTCCTGTGCGGCAAACCGCGCGGCAAACGCCACCTT
>CAMWIG010000045.1 GCA_947174295.1 uncultured Alistipes sp.
CGTCGCCGTAGTCGATGTAGGCGCATATCTTGAAGGTCAGGGCAATGTCCTGCACTCCGGAAATCTTCGACAGCGCCGGAGTCTTCAACCATCCGGTCTTCTTCCATCCGCCGACCTTGGTCGCGCCAAGGTGTCCGTAGACGTAGGCGCCCTCCCAGCCCGTGAGACCTGCGGCGGCCTTGACCTCGGGCGTGAACGACATGTAGTCCGAAATGCTGGTCTGCGGCTCGGCGATACGCGTCAGCGGCACGTCGAACGTCGTGGCGGCCTTCTCGTCGGCATCGGCCTTGGGCCGGAATCCGTAGGCGCCGCGCATGTAGTCACTGCCCCAGCGCAGGTCGTCGAAGTGCTGTTCGAGCAGGGCGTCGGCGTCGGGCTGCGTCGGCGCAGCCGTCGAACCCTCGGCGAATGCCGAGAAGTCGGAGTCGAGACAGTAGGCCGTATCGGTCGACAGAGCCTTGACGCGCATGAAGTACCTGGTCGCGGGTTTGAGGTTCGGGAACGCCACGCGGGTGTCGAACTGCGACTTGGTGAAGGCCTGCTTGTCCATGGTCATGACCGGAGCCCCGTCGGTCGAGCCCTCGTAGAGCTCGTAGGCGTAGGACTGTCCGGCGAACGCATGCTCCGCGCGCGGCCACTCGAATATCACGTAGCTCGGCTCGGAGGTCGTGCAGACCGGCACCGGAGCCGAGAGCTGCGACGGCAGCTGCACGACGGCCACGCGTGCCGTGACCTTCTCGCCCGACGAGAAGAGAACCGACGACGTGCGCTCGGCACCCGTGGTCGTGGCTCCCGTCACGAATACTTCGGTCGTGCCCGAATCGCCCGATGCGGGGTTGCATACCACCCAGTCGTCATCGGCCTTGGCCGACCACGGCAGCGTGGACTCCACGACAATCTTCTGCGCCGTGCCGTCGGCGGGAATCGCGACGCTCTCGACGTCGGTGGCAATGGTTCCCGCACCCTGAATGCGCTCCTTGTAGTATATCTTCACGTTGTCGAGGAAGAAACGGTTCGAACGCGACTGCGCGGCCTGCGTGGCGTCGGGCACTCCGGAGCGGAACTGTATCTGCGTATCCTTGGTGGCATTGACTATGTCGACCGAGAAGTGCGCCCACTGGTTGCTGCTCGCGATGTTGACGACCGTCTGGGTCTCCTGCGTCGAGGCAATCAGGCCGCCGTTGCGGACGGCGATTTGCAGTGCGTCGAAGTCGCTGCTCATATGCGCGGCGTCGAACTCCACGGTTATGTCCATCTTCTCCTCGCCGATGGCCGACAGACGGGGCGTCACCAGACCGCCGCCCGTCGTCGTCTTACCCAGCTTGGGGAAACCGGGACGCACGTAGACGAACACCGGGTCGACCGTCCAGCCGTGCATGTCCTCCTTGTACTGGTTGTCCATGCGGTCGCCGTCATTGCCAGGCAGCATGGAGTTGCCCTTGTCGGAGGTCATCCACTCGAAATTGTCGAAGAAGATGATGCGCTCCACCCAGTTGACGACATCCTCGGGGAAGACGATGTTCTCGCCCGACTCGTCGCCTTCGTCGATGGACAGGTCGTCGATGCGGCAGCCGCCCGAAGCCGATTCGGCCTTGACGTAGAGCTGGCTCACGCCCTCCTTGATGACGAACGGCACGCGCGTGTACGTCCACTCCGGAGCCGCCGAACGCTCGTACTCTATCTCGGCCCACGAATCGGCGCGGCCGGTGCAGCTGATGTAGAACCGCAGATTGCCGCGGTCGAATGTCTCCTGCTCGCACATCGAGGCGAACGACAGCACGAAGTCGGTATCCTTGTGCGTGTTGAACGCGCCGTAGGAGACGAATGCTCCGGCGTCGTGCAGGTAGAGGTTGTTGCCGCCCGACGCACCCTCGTAGCCCTCGGACGAAGACCCGGAATCGACCGCAACGCCCGAAGCGGAGTATCCGCCGCGGAATACGCCGATTCCCTGCGGCTCGAATCCGTACTCCGCCGCATCCACCATCGAAGCTCCCGTGCCGAAGTCGTCGCGATAGTAGTAATAGGAGTCCCCCGCACCGCTTTGCGACACGGTGACTGTGCAGCTGAGCCCGTGCAGCGCGCGGAACTCTATGGCGGCCGTGCGCTTGTCGCCCTCGTTCTCGGCGACCGTCAGTTCGATTACGGCATCGCCGTCGCCGCCCATGCGGTCGAGTGCGAGCCACTCGCGGTCGGCCTCGGCGAGCGAAGCCGTCCAGTAGGTGTTCGAACGAAGGTCGATGCGCACCGCCTCGCCGCTCCACGTCACGCCGCGCTTGGTGACGGAGAGGTATTGCGTACCGGAATCGAGATAGGCCTGCGTCCCGCTCACTTCGTCGTCATGGCAGCCGGCCGTCAGCAGGCACGACAGCACCGAGACTGCCGCAAGAGCGATTCTGAATATGTAGTTTTTCATATACATCGTTTTTTCGGATTAGAAGATGCTGGTATCGAAAGCCTTCGGGCGCTGCATGGTCTCCGTGTAGACGTTGCCGAAACGGTCGGTGACCTCGATTTCGAGACTCGTCGCCGGCCCCGAGGCGGTCACCATGAACATGTGGCGGTTGTTGCCCGACTGGAACGACGTTGTGAGCGTGTTGTCGGCCGACTCCTTAACGCGCGGAATGTCGTAGCATATCGTATGCAGCGGGTCGCGGTCGTAGACATGCTTCACGTCGAGCTCGCGGCCGTTCTCGGTCACCCGGATTTTCCACTCGGAGTCGTAGTTCCATACATTGATGTAGACGACGTTGTCGCCCACCGACGCGTAATCGTCGCGATTCGGATACGACTTTCTGAGAATCGCCGCCCCGGCATCGTTGCGGAAGAAGTCGCGCACGGTGTTCATGTCGTAGGTGCGCAGCTGTTTGCCGCGGTCGCATCCTATGCCGCGATAGTACCACGACGCGAAGCGGCCGCCCTCGATTTCATAGACGCCGTATCCGCCGGGAGCGCCGTCCTTGCAGACATGGTTGTTCTTGTAGTAGCCAGTCCACCACCACGTGGCGCACACGGCCGCCGTATTGTGCTCCATGATGCGGCCGCCGACCTCGATGTTGTAGTTGTTGTGGGTGTGTCCCGAGAAGATGTGGATGTCGCTGCACCCCTCGAAGCATGCGAGCAGCGCGTCGGCATCGTACTGCGACTTGAAAGCGTTGGTGGTCTCCAACTGGCTGTTGAACGAATAGAGCGGGCAGTGCATGCAGACGACCACCGTCTTCGACTTGTCGGTCACGCACTCCATGTCGGCGCGCAGCCACGCGAGCTGCTCGTCAGTCAGGCGCGCCTCGTAGGTTCGGTCGCCCATGGTCGAGGAGCTGCCGCCGCCGTTGATGTAGAAGTTGTTGTCGAGCATCACGAAGTGCATGCCTCCGGCATTGAACGAGTAGTAGGTGGGGCCGATGTCGCGTTTGAACGGCGCTTCGGCCGGGAAATCGCCGCCCGAGGTGTAGGGGTCGTTGTCGTGGTTGCCCGGCACGTGGAATATCGGCAGGCCAAGTCCGGCGTCGTTAATCGTCTGGCGGTAGTTGCTCAGGTCGTACTTCTTCTGACGCCAGTAGAGGTCGAAGGTCATGTCGCCGCAGTTCACGCCTATGCACCTCTTGGGATTCGAGGCGACCAGCGTGCGCAAATCGCCCTCGAACCCGCCGACGAACTGGCTCAGGTCCTGCAAGCGGTTGGCAAGATGCATGTCGGACATCACAATCAGCGTGATGTCGTCCGAGGCGCTGCGCACGACCTCGAAATTGTGCTGCTCGACGGCTCCGGCCGGCGAGGTGAGCGGCTGCCAGAACTGCGGGAACGACCCGTCGCACTCCACTTCGTAGCCGTCGGGCACGGAGATGAAGACGTAGCCGTGCCGTTTTTCAGAGTCAAGCCAGTAGTATCCGTTGTCGTCGGTGCGGGTCACCGTCTCGCCGTCCGAGACGACCGCTCCCACTATCGGCTCCGTCCCGCAGAAGACGGCGCCCTTGACGTTCATGTTCTCCCGGTCGGGGACTTCGAGGTCGATGCTCCGGCGGAACTTCATCATGCCGAGCGGCTGCGACACCTCGCCGCGATAGAGAACGAGCATGTAGGAGCCCGATTCGAGCTCTTCGGGCACCGCGAAGGTGATGTAGGCGTACTCCGCGGCGCGAACTTCGAGGTCGTAGGTCTGGCCGCCGTGCAATTGCAGGCGGTCGCCCGCGGCGAAACCGCGGCCCTGAATGGTTATCTGCTCGATATTGGCCGTGTAGAAGGTGTTGGTCGGCACGAGCAGATTGGTGACCAGACGCGACGTCTGCGCCGTGTTAACGACGGCCGCATCGTCGCTGCATCCGGCGAGCAGGCTCGCCGAGACCGAGCAGAAGCTCAACAGCGTGAATAAGGTGAATATGTATTTCATCGTATTTCGTTTTTATCGGCTGCTCTCTGCGGCGTTACGGCCGCAGAGAGCAGCCTGTCGGTTTATTTTAACTCCGTGATGGCCAGATAGCCGAATCGGGGCGAACCTCCGGACAGTACGTCCACGCCGCTCTCCTTGCCGTTGGTCATGCCGACGCCGGCACGAAGATTCTTCGACACGCGCATGCGAATCGTGAACTTCGTCCTGGTTTTGAGCTCGGCGGGCAGCGGGTAGGTAAACTGCTGGCATTGCAGACACGTGTACCAGTCGGGATTGATGTGCTCGCCGAACTTGTGCCACTGCGCAATCGGCGCGTTCTCGTCATCGGCCCACTCCAAATCGAAGTACATCGGGCCGGTCTGCGAGCTGGCGGCCGAGAATACCAGCGCCAAATCGCCGCCCGAGCAGCGGAAGTCGTCGACGTTGACAATCCACGCCTCGCCCAGATCGTCGGCCCCCATACCCTCGCGGTTGATGGTCGAACCGGTGGCGTTCCAGAACTTCTGGCTCTCGACGCAGAAGAAGATGTTGATGAGCGTCGGAGTCGACGCCGAGTTGTTGATGACAGGATATACGCTCTGCACGCCGGTCGACGAAACCGTCACCTCGGCCGGTTCGCGCCGCGCGTAGGAGTAGCTCCAACCCAGTGCGTTGCTGCCGCTGTCGGAGCTGCCCAAAGCCGCCACGCGCTCGTACGTCGACGATTTGAGCTGCGCCGTGCCGACCGACGAAAGCAGCTGCGGCACGCCCTCGTATCCGGTCAGCGGACCGAATCGCACCAGAGTGTTCGTCAGACGCTCGCCGTCGGCGGCCACGCCGTTGTCGGCATGGCTGCGCAGAGTCAGAATGTTCTGCGTCACGCCGTTCTTCGTGTACTTCGACACTATGCCCGTAACCGGACCGCAGCCATTGGGCATGACGGCCGCGACACGGTCGAGGAACGTATCGCGCGAATAGAGCTTGACGGTGTTGCCGCGCGCGTCGCACAGCAGATGGCCGTAGAAGTGGGTGCCGTCGCAGTAGGGAAGAGCCGACGGGTTGCCCTGAGCTTTGAGGTTGGTGCGCTCGTCGATATTCACATAGGTACCCATCGGGATGGAGAACTCCACGCTGCGCAGCGTAACGAGCGTATTCTCGTACATGTCGAGATTCTCGATATAGTCCAGCACCACGGGCTCTATGCCTTCGCCCGTCGAACGGTCGAACACCGCACCCGAGGTGAACGACGCCACCTTGCGGCCGCGCGTAACCTCGTCGATTACCAGGTCGGCATTGTAGAGGTGTATTCGGAGCTTCTCGCCCAGCGCGTAGACGTTGTCCCTGGCCGATGCGAACTCGAATTGCATGCCGCGGCCGCTCTCGTCCTGAATGAACATGCGGTTGGCCTCGAAATTGAGTTTCGCGGGGTCGCTCGTCACGTAACCCTCGACCCAAACGTTCTCGCCGATGGTCGTCGACACGCCGGCGGGAAGCGACTCCACTATCTCGCGAATCGTCTTGTGAACACCGTTGTAGGGGTCGTGCTCCATGTCGAACTGATTGATATGCACGTCGACGTAAAGGTTCTCGAAGCCGGTGCCTATGGCCTGGAAGCGCACCGTACCGCTGCGCTCGGCGCCGTCGTTGGCCGCCACCTCGACCACCTGCGACGTCTCGGTCGCATCGCCGAACGAGAGCCACCCGGCAGCATCGCCGAGAACTTCGGGAAGCCAGCCCACGTTGGTGTCGAGACTGACGGTTACCTGCGTCTTGCTGGCCGACGCATTCATGTTGTCTGAGCCCATGTCGAGCGCAAGACGCGCCTCGCCGCCGGCCTGGCTGACGACAATCGACTTGATGATGCGGCCGCCGACCACCACGTTGACCGACGAGGTGCGCGAATATGCGCCCGTGTTGGCCGAAACGGTGATTTTGAACCGGGCGTCGCGCGAACCTTCGTTAGGCCACACGTCTATCCACTCCTCATCCTCGGGATATGCGGTTTCGATGACCCACGGGCCCTGGTTGCAATACATTTCGAGCGATTTGCTGCCGCCCGCGATGGTATAGGAGAGCAGCTCCGTGCCGTCGGCGAAGTAGACATAGGGCTCTTCCCCGACTCCGCCGTCGTCGCTGCACGCCGCACTGCCGAGTGCGACGGCCAGAACCGCGAGCATCGAGGCCGCACGACGCAGGCGCTCTGCAAAGTCTGTCTTGAATTTCATAATATATCGTCTTTTATGCTTGCGTCTTCCGAGCCGGCGCAGTCGTCGAACCGCTTCTCCGGCTTATCGGAAACGCATGATTGAAAATTATTTTTCGGCAGCAGCCTGTCGGCTCCACCACACCGGCGTGCGCATATTGTCGGGCCCCTGGCGTTCGATGGCCTCCCTCACGTGCGCCTCGTTGGTGCTGACCGTGCGCACGGGATAGACCAGACGCGTGGGCAGCACGCCCTCGTTCGACGTGCCGGGGCCGATGTTGAGCGTCGGATAGCCCGTTCGGCGATAGTCGCACCAGGCCTCGTAGCCGACGTAATAGAGCGCCACGTACTTCTGCGTGAGGATTCGTTCCAACGAGCCGTTGTAGGCCACCTTGTCGAGGAACTGCCGGCGTTGCAGCTCGGTCACGCGATAGTCGGTCGAGGGGTTTATGCCGTCCCAGAAATCTATCGACGCGAGGATTGCGCTTTTGTAGTACTCCTCGGCCGCCGCGTCGCCGCCGGGAATCATGCCGCGCCTGGCCGCCTCCGAGAGCAGGAACAGCACCTCGTCGTAGCGCATGAGCGAATAGGGCGAGTTGCGCATGCCCAGAACGTTCTTGTTCATCAGGGCGCACCCCGTGGCGTCGGTGTCGGTCGTCGAATAGCCGCTCACCAGACCCTTCCACTGGCTGTTGCGCTGCACGGCGTAGATGCCGGTTCGCGGGTCGTCCGTACCGTCCATGATGTCGATGAGGTTCTCGGCCATCAGACGCTGGTTCGACGAGAAGCTCGGCTCGGCCGTATCGCCGAAGCGGTTGACGAAGGGATCCTGCCCCGTGTAGTAGAGTATCGCCGCGTCGTCGTTGCCCGCGAAGAGCGGATACTCCGACGCAGAGGCCACCATGCGCGCCACCGCCTCGCTGACGCCCATCTCGGCATCGCGGTTCGACAGGCGCATCAGCAGTCGCAGACGCAGCGAGTTGGCGAACTTGCGCCACTTGGCGAAATCGCCGTTGTAGAGCAGGTCCTTGGAGCGAATCATCGCCATCTGGTCCTCGTCTATCTTGGCCGACGGATTGAACAGGCAGTTGGCACGGTCGAGGTCTTCGAGCAACTGCTCGTATATCGACTTCTGCGTGTCGAACTTGGGCTGCGTGTTGCCGCGGCCTCCGTCCTGCCGGCCCTGGAAAGCCTCCGAGAACGGAATCTCGCCCCAGACGTCCGTCCAGTAGGAGACGTAGAGCGCACGCAGGGTCAGGGCTATGCCCAGAGCGTTTTCACCCTCGGGAACACCCTCCGCGACGGCGATTTCGGCCAGACGGCGCATCTCGTCGGCATAGGTCGCCGCACGAGCCAGATGGTTCCATGCGCCCGAGACGTAGCTGTCTCGGATAATGTAGCGGTGCACGTTCTCGGTGTAACGCTGGGTGGTGTACTGTATGAGTTCGCCGTTGAGCTGCACCGTGCGGTAGAGCAGTCCGTCGGCGCCGTCGAATATCGCGTCCTCGATGACGCCGAACGGGCCTATGCCGCCCACGGGCATCTGATTGGGGTTCGAGTTGTATTCGTCGAAGTTCGTCGTACACGACACGGCCAGCAGCAGGGCCGCAAGAGTATAAATTGTCTTTTTCATCACTGTACGATTTAGAAGGTGAGTTTGATATTCACGCCGTAGGTGCGAGTCATGGGATAGGCTCCCGACTCGATGCCGCGCTTGATGGATGCGCCGACCGTAGCGCCGGCCTCGGGGTCGTAGAACGGGAACCTGGTCCAGCAGAAGAGGTTGGTGGCGTAGACGCCGACCGACACGCCTTGCAGGAAACCCGACTTGCGGCAGATGTGCGACGGGAGGGCGTAGTCGAGCCGCAGCTCTTTGAGTTTGAGGAACGAGGTGTCGAAGACGTTGTTTTCGGCATTCTCGCGCGCCCACACGTAGGTGTTGTAGTAGTCGACGGCGCTCGTGGTGATTGTGCGGTTGGGCTGGTAGGTTCCGTCCTCGCGAAGGTTGACGCCCGGATGTATCAGTCCGTCGTAGCGGCCTTCGAGCGAGTTGGTCAGCTTGCCCTGATAGGCGAGCGCGAAGTGCGTCACCGAGTAGGTGTGGCCGCCCCACTGGAAGCTGAACGCCATGTTGAGCGTCAGATTCTTGTAGCGGAACATGTGGCTCATACCGCCCGTCCACTCGGGATATATCGAACCGAGGTCCTTGACATCCTCCATGAGGTTGGGCATGCCGTTGGCGGCATCGACGATGACGGCATTCGAGCAGTCGACCATCGCGCCCTTGTCGTCGACGTAGTAGGCGCCCTCGGGCGCACGCTGGTAACCCTTGCCGTAGAGACGGCCGAGCTCCGTACCCGGATATGCGCGGATGTAGATGTTGCCGCCGATGTTCATGCTGCTGTTCATCTCCCACACGTCCACGCCCGGAGCCAGCTCTTCGAGTCTGTTCCAGTTCTTCGACCAGTTGAGATTGATGGTGTATTGGAAATTGCGGCTCTTCACAGGCTGTATTCGCGTCGAAATCTCGACGCCGCGGTTGCGGACAGCACCGGCATTGATGATTTGCGCCGTAGCGCCGGTAGCCTGATCTATCGGCACCGGGATAATCTGGTTGGTGCTGCGCGAATCGTAGTAGGCCACGTCGAACGTCCAGCGGTTCTCGAAGAGCTTGGCCTCGACACCTGCCTCCCAGCTCTCGATGTTCTCGGGTTTGAGGTAGTAGTTCTGAATCGTGCCCGACGGATGATAACCACCCGTAAAGGAGCTGTTCGAATAGACCTGTTCCAGCTGGTAGGGCTTGGTGTCGTTACCCACGTTGGCCCACGAACCGCGCACTTTGAGCATGTTTATCCACGGCGCGCGGTCGCTGAAACCGAAAACCTTGTCGAGCAGTACGCTGGCGCTCACCGACGGGTAGAAGTAGGAGTTGTAGCCGGGAGCGAGCGCCGACGACCAGTCGTTGCGCCCGGTGACGTCGAGGAACAACATGTCGCGCCACCCGAGCGAAACGACGCCGTAGAAGCTGTTCACGCCGTACTTCTCGCGGCGGGCGTAGTGCTTCACCTCGTTTCGCGCGTTTTGCAGGATGTAGACATTCTGCTCCTGCAACCCGTCGGGTGTCGAGAGCTGCACGTTGTTGTACTCCTTCACGTAGTTGTTGCCGCCGAACGAGGCGTTTATCGTGAAGTCGCCGAACTCGTCGTTGTAGTTGAGCAGGAAATCGTTGTTCATCTCGAAGTTGCGCACGGTCTGCTCCTTGTAGTAGCCGCGGCGGTAGTTGACCGAGTACCACGGCTTGCGCTGCGTGCGGAAATCGGTGTTGAGATCCACGCCCGACTTGACGGCCAGCGTCAGCTTCTCCTTCCAGAGGTTGAACGTCACGCCCAGATTGCCGTACAGACGGTCGCGGTCGAGCGTATTGAGCTGCTCGTAGACCTGCATGTAGACATTGTCGGCATAAGTCGAGTTGATGAGAAGATTCGGCGTGTTTTCGGCATACATCTGCTGTATCCGGCCGTTTTTCCACTCGTTGTAGTACGACCCGACGTCGACCACGTTGGGATTCCAGATAAGCGTATAGAGCGGCGACGCTCCGCTGTAACCCGACATCGGAAGGTTGTCGCTGTCCTTGCGGTAATAGTTCACCTTGGCGCTCACCTTCACGAGCTTGTTGAACTTGTGGCTCACCGATATGCTCGCCGACTGGCTTTTGTAGCCGGTGTTGGGTACTATCCAGTCGTTTCTCGTGTCGCGGAACGACACGCGCATCGAGGTTCCCTTGCCGTTGTTGGACTCGACGGCCACGCTGTTGTTGAACGTGGCGCCAGTCTGGAAGAAGCCCTTGTACCAGTCGCGGTAGACCCACGGCAGACGGCGGTATCTGTTCGTCTCCCAGTCGCGCGACTCGTACTGATAGAACATCTGTCCGTCGAACTTCGGGCCGAACGCCACGCGGGCGAACTCGCGGCTGCCCGAAGCTATGCCGTCCTCGGCCTGCGAGGCCGGAACGTTCCAATAGTTGTAGTAGCGCTGGCTCGTCTGTCCGGCACCGTACTGCGTCTGGAAGTCGGGCCAGAACCCGGCCTGCTCGAAGGTGACCGACGAGCTGAAAGTGATGCCTATACCCTTGTCTCTGCGGCCGCTCTTGGTCGTGATGATTATGGCACCGTTGGCCGCACGCGAACCGTAGAGCGCCGTAGCCGACGGGCCTTTGAGCACCGAAATCGACTCGATATCCTCGGGATTCAGGTCGCTCGCGCCGTTACCGTAGTCGATAGGCGCATCGGTATTGAACGCCACCGAGCCCGAGCTGCTGGAAGTCATGTCGGAGTAGATGGGCACGCCGTCGACCACGAACAGCGCCGAGTTGTTGTCGTAGGACAGAGAGCCCTCGCCGCGGAGCGTGGCACGCACCGAACCGCCGGGACCGGCCGACGCATAGTCGAAGTTCAGACCCGCGACCTTGCCCGACATGCTGTTGAGCCAGTTGCTCGACACGGTGTTGTTGACGGCGTCGCCGTCGAGTTTGGTTATGGCATAGCCCACCGACTTTTCGGCACGCGTCAGGCCGAGCGCCGTCACCACGACCTCCTCGATTACCTGATTGTCGGGTTCGAGCGCCACGTCGATGCGCGTTCTGCCGTTGAGATTCTCCGTTCTGGCCTTGTAGCCTATGAACGAAAACACTATCTCCCCGCCCTTTGCGGGAACCGTAATGGCGTATTCGCCCGACACTCCGGTCGTGGTACCCACGCCGGGGAATTTTTCGACCACGACCGACACGCCCACCATAGGCTCGCCGGTCTCGTCGGTAACGGTTCCCGTCACCTTCTGAGGTTTGGGTTGGGAGAAAGCCGTCGCCGTCAGCAGCACTGCGGCCGCAATCGACGCCAGCATCTTTCCGAGTAAAAGTTCAGGCTTCATTCATTGAGTTTTATGGTTTCACAATCAATAGGGTCAGTCGTCGCACGGACGCGAAAAATCCGGCGAGGAACGCATCCCGGGCCGGAAAACTTACGATTTGTCATAGGCAGTAGTTTTATTCAGAAGTTTATATATTTCATTTCGAAAGACAAATATACAGCTTTTGATTTAAAAACAAAATATTTCCAGGAATATTTTTACGCTTTTGTTCCAATTTTGCCGACATCATTTTCGTTTTGAAACACAGACACCGACCCCAGCGACACGACACCGCACGACACCTATATATAAAATAAGGCGGCGCGCACCCGTCGGTACGCGCCGCCACGCTTCGAG
>CAMWIG010000046.1 GCA_947174295.1 uncultured Alistipes sp.
CGACCTCGGAGTGCGCATCCTCTACAACATGCCCGTTCCGACGACCATACAGTTTTGGAGCGGCAACAAGAACGTACTCCAAAAGTTCACCGAGGCCGGCTGGACGGGCGGAAATCCGGCCGTCAAGCAGCAGAAGACCATAGCACTCAACCGCGTGAAGGCCGAAATGGGATTCTCGGCCGCCGACTACTTCTCGCTGGTCTACGAGCTCGTGACCAACCGCTCCGACGTCAATATGGGCGACCTCACGGGCACCGAACTCGAACAGGCCGAAACGTCGCTCTTCAAGGACTCCATCGCCGAGAGCATCCGCGCCACGATGTGGGTCGGCGACACCTCCGCGACGTCGGGCTACAACACCTTCGACGGTCTGTTGAAGAGCATCGTCCGCGGTATCAACGACGGAGTGGTCGATAGTTCGGTTACCTACTCCGAGGCCGATATGAAGAGCCCGCAGGCGGCCTTCGAGCTCTTCGAGAGCGTGTGGGAGATGGCTCCCGAGACGCTCCGCGACATGAAGGGCGACGGCCAGCTGGCGTTCTTCGTTACGCAGGACCTCTGCCACCTCTACGAGAAGTATCTCGACTCGGCGGGTGTCGACACGGCCTACATCGACGCGCAGAACGGCCGTCAGACACTCTCCTATCACGGAATTCCGATTATCGACACCCGTGTGGCGTCCTACCTGCGCGGCACGTCGCTGCCCAAGTCGTTCTGTCTGCTCACCGACCGCCGCAACCTCGTGCTGGCGGTCAACACGTCGGACTTCCCGGGCACCGAGGTTCGCATGTGGTACAACCCCGACGAGATGGAGAACCGCCAGCGTGCGGTCTTCATGGCCGGCTGCGACGTGCTGGACCACGAACTTCTGTCGATAGCCTACAAAGCCTAACCGATGGCCGCTGTACGCAAGATAAAACCCGTTGGCGGCATAGAGTCCGTGGCGGTGGTCCCTGCGGGGACTGCCGTCGGCGGCTCGCCGTCGGAGATTGCCGCGCATGCCGCGGAGCTTCCGCTCGTCGAGGATGCGTCGTTCTACGAGGAGCGCACCGAGTGGTTCGACGGCATACCGCGCACTGAACACCGCCTCTCTGTGACTCTCCCGCGCGACGAGGCGCAGCGCATCTTCACTGCGCGGGCGGTGGAGTGGTGGGCGACGGCCGGTACGGCCGCCATCGTGCGCACGGCCTCGGGCGAGAGGCTGACTGTCGGGTGGTCGGAGCGCTTCGGCGGCGAGCAGCCGCTGCGGCTGGTGTCGCTCGTAAGCACCACGGCACGCTCGCCGTGCGAAGTGCCGACGGCAACGGCCCTGTTCCGCAGCTTCGACACCTCCGGTGCAATCAGTAATTACCAATGAGCTTAGCCTATCATGAAAACAAAAGCAACCGTTTCGGCGTCGAACCGCACCGACCCGTACATCACTTTCGCTCCTGCGGTATCGTCCGACAAGTTCTGGCGGTGGGGCGACGACAATCTGTTTCCCTATGCGCTGGCGCTCATGTCGCGCCGCTCGACCACCCACCGGCGCATCATCAACGACAAGGCCGACTACATCTCGGGCAAGGGCTTCGTCTGCGACAGCGGCGCCCCGCGCCTGCAAGCGTTCATCGACCGCGTGAACGGCGACGGGGAGACGCTGCGTCAGGTGATGAACAAGCTCGCTTTCGACAAGTCGCTCTTCGGCAACGCATTTATGGAGGTCGTGACCGACTCCGGCCATACCTTTCTGTCGCTCTACCATCAGGATGCGTCGCGCTGCCGCATTGCGCGCGACTCGGCGCACGTGCTCCTGCACCACGACTGGCGCAACTTCAACCCTTGCGAGGCGCGGCAGCTGCCGCTCTTCCCCGCGTTCGCCGATGCGGGCGACGGCACGCTGCGCACGATAGTCCACTACAAGGACTACGAACCCATGTTCACGCACTACGGCGTGCCGCCCTACATCGCGGGGCTCGGCGTGTCGGCCATAGCCTACAAGACCGATCGGTGGAACATCTCGCGGCTCGACAACTCGTTCCAGCTCTCGGGCGTCATGATGCTCGACAGCGTGGTCGACTCCGACGCCGAGGCGGAGCGCATCATGCGTCTTGCCGAGGAGAAGTTCGCCGGAAATCCCGGGCAGGTGATGTTCGTGGTCAAGGACGGATCGGCCGACGACAACTCGCGATTCATCCCCATCGCCTCGCAGAACGACGGCGACTGGCGGGCGCTTCACGACCAGGCGGTGTCGGACATCGTGGTGGCCCACTCGTGGTTCCGCTCGCTGAGCGGTCTCGACTACGGCTCGGGCTTCGATTCGGAGCGCATTCTGCACGAGTACGAAGTGGCGCTCAATACGGTGATTCTCGGCGAGCAGGCCGAGCTGCTGGAACCCGTTCGCGAGGTCATACGCTCCGTCATGGGCGAAGACCCCTCGTCGTTGCAGGTCGTCAACCGTCCTCCCACGCGCTCGAAGCCCATCTACATGAGGGTGTGGGAGGCCCGCAAGGCCGACGGACTGGAATACGACCCCGCGGACGAGCGGCAGCAGAAGTTCCTCTCGGAGATAACCAAGTACAACATCAGGTCGATAGATTGACAACGAATACTATGAAAAACATCATCACACCCGTCGAGGCCGTGGCGCTGGCCTTCGGTGCCGGGGAGTATATGCCCCCGGAGGCCGTGTCCGAAGCCGACATAGCGGCCGCCGCGCACCGCTACATAGAACCCGTAACGGGCGCGGCGCTGGCCTCGGCCCTCGCCGCCGGCGAATATCCGGCCCTGCGCGACGACTACGCCGCACCGGCCCTTGCGCTCGGCGTGCGGCTGCTCGTCCAGCCGTCGTTGGATATACGCACCGGCTGCGCCGGCAGCGTCGTGCAGCGCAGTGCGACTGCCGAACCCGCTTCTTCCGAAGCACGCGCTTCGGCCCTGCGCTCCGTCAGATGCCGCATGCGCGAGCTGCTGCGCCGTCTGGGGCGTCACCTCGACGAACGGGCTGCCGACTATCCCGAGTACGACTCGGATGCGAACATCCTTAACCGCTGCACGACCGATGGAGGCTTTGTGCAGATTTTTTAGCGGTGCGGCGGCGGCCGCCGCATCGTTCTTCGCGCCGATAGGCGAGACGGTGCTCTGTGCCGTGGCGTTCGTGGCCGTCGACTTCGTGACGGGCGTGGCGGCCGACCGCTGCCGTGCTCGCCGGCGCGGCGAGGAGTGGATGTTCCGCAGCCGTCTGGCGTGGCGCACGGTGCTCAAAGCGGGGTTTCTCGCCGCGGCGATAGCCATGGCGTGGGTCATCGACGCCTGCGTGCTCGACTTCATGGGGCTGCACACGGCCCGCATGCTCGCGGGGTTCGCCTGCGGCGTGGAGCTGTGGTCGATGCTCGAAAACGCATCGGAAATCTCCTCCTCGCCGCTGTTCGGCTCCATGCGGCGCTACTTGGAGCGCGGCGCGGGAAACGACGACTCGCACGGCGGGCGCTCATTTTAATCGGCGATTGCACGGTTCGAATTTGCCGTTTCGGCCGAAAAGCGATATATTTACACTCCGAAATAATAATCGTTATGGCCTACGACATATTCATCAGCTATCGCCGCGACGGCGGCAGGGAGTTCGCGCGCCCTCTGAAAGCGGAGCTGGAACTCCGCAATTATAACGTCTTCCTCGACTTCGACGAGTTGAAAGACGGTGTTTTCGACCGCCGCATCATGGATGCGATAGACTCTGCGCCGATATTCCTCGTCGTGCTTTCGCCGCACTCGCTCGACCGCTGCGCCGACGAGAACGACTGGGTGCGCAAGGAGATAGTACGCCATGCGCAGGAACCGACACGTCATTCCGATAAATCCCGATTTGTCGTTTGACGGCTTCCCCGACGGTCTGCCGGAGGAGCTCGAAGCGGGATTGGGGCAGCATCACTTCTCGGATGTCATGTTCGGCCAGCTCTTCAAGGCTTCGGTCGCGAAGATGGTCGGGGAGCGTATCGCTCCTGTTCTGGATAGTCTGCGCAGGGAGTCGCGCGAGCCGTCGCAGCGGCTGAAAATCAAGTCGAATGCCGCATGCCGCGTCCTTATCGACGGCGAGTGGCGGGCCGATGCCGAGCCCGACAAGCTGTGTTTCATTCCGTTGGAGGCGGGCGAGTATCTTTTGGAAGCCGAGGGCACGGCGGGCAATACCGCCGACCGTATCGAACGCGACGTCGTCATGGGCGACCGCGACAAGCTCGAACGGTTGGAGTTCGAGCTGCTGAAAACCTACGAGGTCGGCGACTACTACGACGAGAACGGCAAGGAAGGAGTTGTTTTCGAGGTCGACGCAACGGGCCGTCACGGCAAAATCGTCAGCATGAAACAAAAGAAATTGCAGTGGTGTACCTTCGAAGAATACGGCAAGAAAGTCGTCACCGATTCCACGGATAGAACCGACGGAATGAAGAATATGCAGGCGATTCGGCGCATTGCCGGCTGGCGCGAGAAATACCCTGCCTTCGCATGGTGCGCAGAGCAGGGCGACGGCTGGTATCTGCCGGCAATCGAGGAACTGCAAAAGTTTACGCTCGACGATTCGATGCGTGATGCCGTAAACGGCACATTGTCGCAGCAGGGCGGAGATAAGATATCTACTTGGTATTGGTCATCCTCGGAGGATGACAAGTGGTGCGCGTGGGGCGTGTATATGTACGACGGAGGCACGGGCAACTACATTAAGAGCGGCAACTACTACGTGCGCGCGGTGTCCGCTTTTTAGGATTCGGCTTTGGACTTTCGCAATTAGCAATTATTAATGAGTAATTAGCAATGTTTTTTTGTCGGCCACATACGTTAAGTATGCTCCCTCGGCTTTATCCTCAGCGCCTTGCATATTACCCATTCTTACACAACCTCTTTTTTGTCCTGTAAGGTCGCACGGCAGATTTGCAGCAGCTTTAAGGGCCTTGGAGTCCTTGCGGAGCGCGAAAATAAATCCCTGATTTGCTTTTGCGCGAGGCTTTTCGTATCTTGGCTTCCGTAATGACTCGACCCGGACAGATACCTCCAATGATTCCGGCCGCAGCGGCGCTTGCGGCCGGAATCGTCGTTTCGTGGTATTTCATGCTGCCCGTGCGGTTCACGGCGGCAGCCGCTGCGGTGTGCGCCGTGACGGCGGCCGTCGCTGTCGACCGTTCCCGGGCTGCGGGTGTCGCGGCGCTTGCGGCGGTGCTCTTTCTCGGCATGACGGCTTCGGGTATGAGGCCGGTCGTCGATGTGCCCGATACGGCGCGTGCGGTCTGCGATGTCGAGATTACGGGGCATGTCGCTTTTCGCGACGGATGGCTGCGCACGTCGGGTGAGCTGCGGGCCCGGCGCTCGGCGGACGGAGTGTGGCACGGCTGCCGCGGGCGGGTCGTGATTGCCGCCGATTCGGCGTCGGGTATCCGTCATGGCGACCGCGTGGTCTGCCGCACGAGAATCGTTCCGTTCGACGGGTCGTCCGAAGGGTACGGAGGCCTGATGCGAAGGCGCGGATATGCCGGCCGGCTCTTCATCGCCGGGCGCGACGTGCTGTCGCGGCAGAGATGCGCCGAACACCGCCTGATTGCGTCGCTGCACGAACGCGCCGTGCGCCGCATGGCGCAGCTGCCTTTGGAGGGCCGCAGCCTGGCCGTGGCGACGGCTCTCGGCACGGGCGACCGTTCGCTGCTCGACAGGGAGCTGCGCGGAGAGTACTCGCGGGCAGGCATGGCCCACGTGCTCGCGCTGTCGGGTCTGCACGTGGGCATCGTCCTGCTGCTGGTCGATGCCCTGCTGTTCTGGATGCCGCTGCTGCCGGCGGGCCATAGGCTGCGCTGTCTGGCCGCCGTCGCACTGCTGTGGTGCTACGTGGCGGTGACGGGCATGTCGCCGAGTGCCGTGCGTGCCGCGATGATGTTCTCGGCATTACAGCTTTCGCGGCTCTTTTCGGCGCGCTATTCGGGTGCGAACGCTCTGGCCGCCGCGGCGTTCGTCTGCATGTGCCACGACCCGGAGCTGCTGCGCGACCCGGGCTTCCAGCTGTCGTATGCCGCCGTGGCTGGGATTCTCGCGTGGGGCGTGCCGCTCTGCCGGCTGCTGCACGTACCTTACGACGGCCGACGGCACGATTTGCGCGGAAGAGTGCGCAATGCGGCGTGTGCGGCACTGAATATGCTGACCGAAACGGTTGCGGTGGGTCTGACGGCGAGCCTTGCGGCTGCGCCTCTGGTGTCGCATCTGTTCGGTGCCGTGCCCGTGGCGGGTCCTTTGACGAGTCCTGCGGCCGTGGCTGCCGCAGCTGTGGTGGTGCTGCTCTCGGCGGTGTGGCTCGTCGTGCCGTTCGATGCCCCGGCACCGCTTTTCGGACGTGTCGCGGAGTTTGCGGCCGATGTGCTGAACGTACTCTCGGAGCGGGTGTCGGGCCTTGCGTGGGCCGCTTTCGACGTGCGTCTGAACGGGTGGCAGACGGTGGCGGCGTATGCCGTCATGGCCGCCGCGACGGCGATGTTCGCCGGTCGGCGCGGCGATAAGGGCCGCGAATGGAGTTTAAATGAAAAAAAGAGCTAATTTTGCGGCATGACACGCGAAGAATACGAAATACTGCTCCGCCCCGAGACGGTGCGGGCCATAGCCGGCAACCGCGGCCGCGACAGCGTCGAGGTGGCGCTCGACGGCCGGCTGACCCATGCCCGCGAGGTGGCCTCGCAGGTGAAGTACCTCGCCCGCGCCGAGTCGAAACTGCCGTCGTATGCCGCGGCCGGCTGCATCCTGCCGCCGAGGGCTTTCGAGCAGTCGTCGAGCGAGGTGTGCGCGGCGTTGAAACCTGGCTCGGGGGATGCGGCGCTGGACCTCACGTGCGGACTGGGCGTCGACACGGCGGCAGTGGCGCGGCGGTTCGGCCGCGTGGTGGCCGTGGAGCGCGACGAGGTGCTGGCCGACGTGGCCCGCGAGAACTTCCGGCGGCTCGGTATCGCGAACGTGGAGGTGGTGACTGCCGACTCGGCGGAGTATCTGCGGCGTGCGCTCGACGAGGGGCGGCGCTTCGACTGGATATATGCCGATCCCGACCGCCGCGATGCCGCGGGGCGCAAGATGGTCTGTCTGGAAGACTGCTCGCCCGACCTCGTGCCGCTGCTGCCTGAAATACGGCGCTCGGGGCAGGCGTTGTGCGTGAAGCTCTCGCCGATGTTCGACGTCGACGAGGCGTTCCGCATTTTCGGCCCGTGCGAGGTGGAGACGGTGTCGCTGGGCGGCGAGTGCAAGGAGGTGAACGTGCATCTTCGGCCCGATGCCGTGCAGTCGTCGGTGACCGCAGTGGCGGCCGATTCGCACGGCGCGGTGTGCCGCGTGTCGTTCCCGCGCGAGGATGCCGCAGGCGAGCTTTGCCGCGAGCCGTTCCGTGCGGAGCGCTACCGCTGGCTCGGCGTACCCGACGCGGCGTTGCAGAAGGCCCGTCTGGTGGCCCGCACTCTTGCCGGACGCGCCGACGTATGGAGCGAGAACGGCTTCGCATTCGCTGCCGAGGCCGTTGAGGGTGTTCCCGTCAGGTGGTTCGGGATAGAGGCGGCCGAGCCCTACAATCCGCGGCGGTTGAGGCGTGAGCTGCACGGTGCGCGCGTGGAGATTCTGCGCCGCGACTTTCCCCTCTCTACGGCCGAGATATGCCGTGCGTGCGGCATACGCGAGGGCGGCGGCATGCGCGCGGCTTTCACACGTGCCGGCGGCGAAAAGTTGATGATAAGACTCAAATAACTGCGACGATGAACTTTTCCGAGATATTCACATTCTTTACCGACACCATTTTCCGTCGTGACGAGAGCCGCTACCGCCGCGCGTGGGTGCGCTGGCTCGTCAGGCAGTACAAGCTCTTCTTCTACACCGCCCGCGGACTGCGCAGCCACGGCACGCTGCTGCGCTCGACGGCGCTGACCTACTACACGCTCATGTCGATAGTGCCCATCCTCGCGCTCATATTCGCCATCGTCAAGGGCTTCGGGCTCATAGACCGCCTGGTCGGCAATCTCTATTCGTTATTCCCGCAGACGCCCGAAATCGTGGACTACGTGGTCGATTTCGCCGAGAAGGCGCTCGCGCGGACGCAGGGCAGCGTGGTGGCCATCGTCGGAATCGTGACTCTCTTCTGGTCGGTGGTGAAGGTGTTCAGCTCGATAGAGAGGGCTTTCAACAATATCTGGGAGGTGAAGATTTCGCGCAGCGTGACGCGCCAGTACACCGACTACGTGGCCGTTGTGGTTGTCGTGCCGCTGCTGTGGGTCATGGGCAGCTCGATAGGCGGCTATGCCGAGGAGCTGCTCGGCATGGAGGAGTCGCCGGCCATGGAGTGGCTCTCGCGCGGATGCACGCTCCTCGTGACGTGGGCCATGTTCACGCTGCTCTATATCGTCGTGCCGAATACCCGGGTGCGCTTCGGCTCGGCGCTCATGGCCGGTGCGGTGGCCGGCGTGACGTTCGTGCTGTTCCAGTGGGGGTATGTCTACCTGCAACGCTGGATGTCCTCCTACAACGCCATCTACGGCAGCTTCGCCGCGCTGCCTCTGTTCCTCGTGTGGTTGCAGACCTCGTGGCAGATACTGCTCTTCGGCGGCGAACTCTCGTTCGCATACCAGAACATCGACAAGTTCGATGAAGAGCGCGAGTCGCTGCTGGTGAGCTACGACAACCGCCGCAAGGTGATGCTCGCCGTAATGCTCGTGGTCGTGGAGCGTTTTTGCAGCGCTGCCGGCGGCGCGGTGACGGCGTCCGAGGTGCGGCGCACGCTCAACCTGCCGACACGAATCGTCAACAGCACGCTCTATGCCTTGGCGCGCGCCGGAC
Source organism: uncultured Alistipes sp. (assembly GCA_947174295.1). GTDB lineage: Bacteria > Bacteroidota > Bacteroidia > Bacteroidales > Rikenellaceae > Alistipes. The sequence goes on from CAMWIG010000046.1 coordinate 8,812, forward strand.
TGCTGATTGTCGTGCGCGGCGACGACAGCGAGGCCGAAGACCGCTTCACGCCGGCCCGCGACGTGGCGTCGCTGACGGTCTACGACGTGCTCGAAGCCGTCGAACAGCGCAGCCGCACGGGGCTCGACACCTCGTCGAGCCGCTATCTCGACCGCATGTGCTCCGTGTTGGAGCAGGTCAAGTCCGCCGCCCGCGGCTCGGAGGGCAACATGACCCTCCGCTCGATTGCCGACAGAATAAAAGGGTAGGGTGTCGCAGGGGCAGCTTGCGAAAATACGAGACGCTGCGCGTGCGCCGCAAAACGAGAAAAAGGTCGCTTTCAAGTAGGCTTGAAGCGACCTTTTCTGGTTCCGTGTCGTGTCTTTCGGCACTCTCGTATTTTCGAGCCGAATCCGAGATTTGAACTCGGGACCCCTTCATTACGAGTGAAGTGCTCTACCACTGAGCTAATTCGGCCTTCGACGGATATTCGTCCGTTTTCGGAGTGCAAATATCGCAATAATTTTTATTTTTCACAACATTTTCGAAAAAAATATCGCTTTTCTTCTTATATTCGCGAAAATTATGACCCGACTATGATTACTTTTTGCGTGTGTCTGGTGCTGCTCGTCGCGGCGTATTTCACCTACGGACGCTTCCTGGAACGGGTCGCCGGCATCGACCCCGAGGCGGCGACTCCCTGCGAAAGACTCTACGACGGAGTGGATTACGTTCCGCTGCCGCGCTGGCGCACATTCCTCATCCAGCTGCTGAACATAGCCGGTACGGGTCCGATTTTCGGCGCTGTGCTGGGGGCATGCTTCGGTCCGGTGGCGTTCGTGTGGATTACGCTGGGCGGCATATTCATGGGCGCGATGCACGACTTTCTGTCGGGTGTGATGGTCGTTCGCAACGACGGACTGAGCATTCCCGAAGTGGCGGGCCGCTATTTCGGCAGCGGCATGCGTCGCTTCCTGCGTCTGTTTTCGGTGCTGCTGATGGTGCTGGTGGGAGGTGTGTTTCTGCTCAGCCCCGCGCAGCTGCTTGGCAGCATACTGCCGGCAGTGTCGGTCTCGGGCTGGGTGCGGGTGATTCTCGTCTACTATTTCGTGGCCGCGCTGCTGCCTATCGACAAGCTGATAGGGCGCGTGTATCCGCTCTTCGGCATCGCTCTGGTGACGATGGCCGCGGGTCTTCTCGGTGCGCTGCTCTTCGGCGGGTACGAGATTCCCGAGCTTACGACGCTGCGCAACTTCCAGTCCGACCCGCACGCTCTGCCGATTGTGCCCGCGCTGTTCATCACCATAGCCTGCGGCGCCATTTCGGGTTTCCACGCCACGCAGTCGCCGCTTATGGCCCGCTGCGTTGGCAACGAGCGCGAATGCCGGCAGGTATTCTACGGCGCCATGATTTCGGAGAGCGTCGTCGCCCTGGTGTGGGCCGCGGCCGCCATGGCCTTCTTCGGTGGCGCCGAGGGGCTCAATTCCGCTCTCGCCGCGCACGGAGGAAGCGCAGCGTGGGCCGTCGACTCCATATCGAAAGGCATGCTGGGCGTCGTGGGCGGCATTCTGGCGCTGTTGGGCGTCGTGGCCGCTCCGATAACGTCGGGAGATACGGCGTTCCGTTCTGCGCGGCTCATCGTGGCCGACATACTCGGCATCGAACAGCGAAGCATCGCAAGGCGTCTGGCCGTCTGCGTGCCGCTGCTGGCTGCCGGGTGGTTCATCGCGCAGGTCGATTTCGATGTGGTGTGGCGCTATTTCGCGTGGATGAACCAGACGCTGGCGGCGGTCGTACTGTGGAGCATCGTGGTCTACCTCGCACGCCGCGGTGCGGCGGTCGTCGTTGCGGCCGTTCCTGCGGTGATAATGACATACGTATGTTCGTCGTTCGTCTTCGTCTCGGGGCAGTTCTTCGGCATGGAGAACCGCACGGCGGCGTATTGGCTCGGCGGAGCCGTCACGGCGGTCATAGTCGCAATGATGATATTCAAACTGAAAAAAGATGCAAAAACCGACGCTTAACCCTACTGAAAACCAGACTTTCGAAATAATCGGCAGCGGCGACTGCGACTTCGTGCGCACGCTGGAAGCCTCGCGCCGAGCCGAACGCGAGCAGGACGTGGAGCGGGCCTGCAACATACGCTATGCCGCGTTCGGGCGCATAGCCGGCCTGCTGCCCGACGACGAGGAGACCATTCTCGAATGGAACCACCGCAACACCCGTGCGGCGATGGAGACGATCTACGCCTCGGCCGTCGACCACTTTCTGATAGACGACTTCGAGATGTCGGCGGCGATGCTCGAACTGCTGCTCGACGTCGACCCCGAAGACCATCTGGAAAGCGTCATAATGCTGGCGATGGATTACGTGGCATTGAAGGAGTACGAGCTTCTGGACGAGATAATCAACGACATATCCGACAAATACGCCGTGCGGGCACTGCTGCTGCTGTGGTCGTCGTTCCGTCGCACGGGCGAGCTTCCGGCCGGCGAAGTGACGGGTTTTAGAAAGCGCTTCCCGCTGTTTTTCGCGGAGTTCACCGCCGCCGAGCATCCGGCCGACGAGAAGTATCTGGCCGACATCGAGAGCGAGCATCCCTCGCAGGCGGCGCAGGCCCGCGAACTGTGGTTGCAGACCGAGAATCTGTGGCGTCGCTTCCCGGGATTCGTCGAGCGTCTGCAAGCGGAGCTCTGACGCCGTCGTCTCTGGCACGGGATGTGCAGCACGAGAGCTCGGTACGGGGCGTTTGCGACGCCCTCTGCAAATAAAAAGTACGCCGCCTCTTTCCTCGGCGCTGCAACGACGGTTGCGGTGCCGTTTTTTTTGCGGTCGGGGTGTCGGGACGGATGTCGGGCGGAGTGCCCTGTG
>CAMWIG010000047.1 GCA_947174295.1 uncultured Alistipes sp.
TACACCGCATTTCGAGTGCGGCCCGATCGACCACTCCGGCATCTCTCCATGCCCTTACTTGTCGTTTGGGATTGCAAATATATGAATTATTTTTGTAAACAAAACATTTTTCGGCAAAAAAATCGCGATATAATTTCCGAAATGTATCACAAGGCAACATATCGAGCTACAAACCAAGCATATAAGCATATCCACACCACAAAAAAAAGAATCCCGCCGCAATGCGGCTTTCAGGACACCGAACTGCGCCGGCTCGAACAGAACAGAACTGCCCTACCCTATCGGAGCATGCAGCGGCATGCAGCAGCCGCGACATCGGCTATTATGGCGGCATTCACCGCATCGCTCTCCCGGGAGTCGCGGATGAATACGGCAATATACAGTCTGCGGCCGTCGGGAAGAGTCACGACTCCTGCATCGGCATCACCCGCCTTGACTCCGTCGGGCCATCGGTCGGAGTGCCCGGTTTTATGGCCGAGCGTCAGATGCGGCGGAACTCCCGCCCTCAGCTTGTCGGGGCCAGTCGTCGTGCTCTCCATGACAGCACACAGAAAGTCGCGATGCTCGTGGCACAGCACATCCGAAGCATAGATCTTTTCGAGCATGGCGGTCATGGACGAAGGATGGCTCCAATTATCGTAGCAGCGGTTCGGGTTTTCGTGCATCGACTTTTCGGTCTGCGTCAGGTCGAACCCGTCGATACCTATATTTCTAACGAATGCGCTCACCGAGTCGATGCCGCCCGCCAAATCAATCAACGCATCGCATGCGTTGTTGTCGCTCAGAGCCACGGCATATTCGACAAGCTCACGATACGACGTAAGCACATCGCCTTCGGGATGAGCATCGCGCAACGGCGAATAGGTCGCAGGCGGCAGCTGCCGGCGGCTGAGCGTCACCTCGGCGTCCAGCGGAAGCCCCGCCCGTTCCAAGGTTTTCAGGGCGGCTGAGGCGACGTGAAATTTGAAAACGCTCATAATCGGATAGCGGACGCTGTCGTTAACCGCAATCGACGGGCCGTTCTCAACGTGCACGGAGACGCCTACCGTCGCATCATATCCCGATGCCGCACGCACAACGGCATCCTGCAATGTCTCGCTGCCGGCGCAGGAAAACAGAACGACGGAGACGAGTATGAAGAAGAGTACACGCATAGTCGAATCAATGAAAAATAAAAATCCCGCCCGGAAACTTCCGAGCGGGATTCGATTCGTCGTCCGAATGACAACTTACTCGGCCAGCGGCGTAACGCTGACGTAAGATTTGCCTTCGCGCTTCTTGCAGAACTCTACCGTTCCGTCAACCAAAGCGAACAGAGTGTGGTCTTTGCCCATACCCACGTTCTCGCCGGGGTTGTGAACGGTACCTCTCTGACGAACGATGATGTTGCCAGCCTTTGCAAACTGACCACCGAAAAGTTTCACGCCGAGTCGCTTGCTTTCCGACTCACGGCCGTTCTTCGAACTACCTACACCTTTTTTGTGTGCCATGTTTCTCTGTTTTTAAAGGTTATGCAACAATGTCTTCAACAAGAATCTGAGTCAGATACTGGCGATGACCGTTACACTTCTGGTAACCGGTTCTACGCTTTTTCTTGAACACGAGGACTTTGTCATCCTTCAAATGTTTCAGAATCTTGCACTTTACCGAGGCGCCTTCTACAACAGGTGCACCTACCTTAACCTGACCGTCATTGTCCGAGAGCAGGACTTTGTCGAAGCTCACCGACGAGTCAACCTCGCCTTGAAGACGGTGAACATAGAGCTTACGACCCTTTTCAGCCTTGAATTGCTGACCTGCAATTTCTACTATTACGTACATTTAAATAAATTGTATGTGTATTTACATAAATTTCAGCCTGCAAATTTACGAAAAAATACCGAATACGCAACTTTCCGACAGATTTTTTTTCACTCGCGCGTCTTTGGCATATTTTTCGGAACGGGAGAGTCGCCTGTACACGACGGCTTATGAAACGAATCGCACTCATATCATCCGACTCCGCACTGCGACGCACGGTCGCTCTGGCACTCGAATGCGCCGGCGCGGAGATTACGACCGACACCCGCATGGAGGAGCTGCGCACATGCGACATAGTCGTAGTCATCGGTGCCGCGGCATTCGCATCGGGACGGCTCTCGGTCGAGAGTCTGCGCCGATGCGGCGAGCACCGTCCCGAGATTTTCGTCATCTCGTGGCAGCACACGGAACAGACCGTGCTGAGCATGCTCGAATGCGGCGTCGACCAGTACATGACATTTCCCGTATGCCTCGGGCGGCTGCGCATCAAGGCTGCGGACAAATAGCGACAAACTCGAATGACGGAGATTTATACAATATATTCCGCCGCTGCGGCCATGGTCATGATTCTGCTCTGGGGAGACCTGCTCCGGCGCCGCACGGCCGAATATGTCGACCGACGGCACGCCGCACCGCTCCGCGACCGCTGCCTGCGCATGATAGTGCAGAGCGACGGGAGCGCCGACGGTGCGCTTCCGCCGATTCGGCGCCGCAGCGAACGCATGCGTCTGGCCGAGGTGCTCGCCGAACTCGCGGCGACAACCGACGTGGCCGCACGCAGCCGCACGGACAGCATAGTGGCCGCATACGGACTCGACCGGCTGGTGCTCCGGCGCATCCGGCTCGCCTCGGGATACCGGCGGGCACTGTGGCTTCTGCGGCTGGCACGTCTCAATCCACGACCCGAAACGGCGCAGGCGGTCAGACGCTACTCTTCGTCGCGAAACCGCAACGTGCGCTTCTGCACGCTGCTCTGCGCAATCGCCGCCGAACCTCTGCGGTCGCTGCACACCGTCGCCTGCTGGGGCGACACTCTGTCGCGATTCGAGACGGCGCAAATCGTGACACTCATATTCCGCGGACGCATGCCCGTAGCCTGCACTCCCCTGCTCACCTCGCCGCACGACAACCTGCGCATGCTGGGGCTCGGCGTAGTGCGGCGCATCGGTGCCGACGAGACGTTCCCCATACTGCTGAACATCGCCTCGTCAGACCCCGACCGACGCATAGCCCGCGAGGCGATGTACACTCTGTGCGCGCTTCATCTGCCGCTCGACTGCCGCGACGTCGTGCGCGCCATGGCCATGATGCCTGCCGCCGAACGCAAATCGCTCTACCGATTCATGGCTTTCGAAGGCTATTCGGTGCGGGCTCTGTCGGAGCTATTCCGCGAACAGGAGCGCCAATACTTCGAATCGCTCGTCGAATCATACAAATGCCGCATACCATGTCCCAGATAGCCGACATACTGTTGCTCGTGCTGCTCTCCGCCGCGTCGATGCTGCTCTGCCACCGGGCAGTGCGCGTCGTGCGCGCGGTCAACAAGCGCAAACTGCTCGCCGAGAGCTTCCGCTCGACCGTCGATGCCGCCGACGGCCCGGGCATATCCATACTCTGCGGACGCGTCGACCGCCGGCGGCTCGAAAATCTCCTCGGCACGGAGTACCCGCGATGCGAAGTCGTAGTGACGATGGACGCCAACTACGACCATACGGCATTTCGCGCAATCGTCGAACGCTTCCGCATGGCGCGTGTCACACGCTCGCTCTCGCACGAGATACCGTCGGTGGGCATACGGGCTCTCTACCGTTCGCAGGACAGGCGTTTCCGCCGGCTGATTCTCATCGACAAACTCTCGACCACGGAGAGCGACGACCGCAACGCCGCTGCATGCTACGCATCGTTCGACCATCTTCTGCCGCTGCCCGACGGCTGCATGATACTCGACGACGCCGTCGAGCGGCTGGTGGTCGCCGTCTGCGAATACGAGGCCGACGACGTGGCGCTGATACGCACCGACGTAGGCCCTGCGACCGCGCTCTATCGGCGCGAGGAGGTCGTCGCGGCAGGAGGCTTCGGCTCCGCCGCACTCGGAAGGGTGCCCCGCCGCCGCATACGCACGCTCCACGAACCGCTCGTGTGGTGTCCCGTGCGGTCGGCATCGCTGCTGGCCGGAGGGCTGGGCCTCTCGCCCGACGCCGGTCCGTACGACTCTCTGTCGTCGCGGCGCGCGGTGGCATGGGGAATACGCGCTACGGTAGCCGCAGCCACGCTGGCGGTACTCGTCTTCGCGGCATGGAGAGGTTGGTGGGCGCTTATGGCGGCGCTCTTCACCGTATTGCTGGCATGGAGCGTAGCATGCTATGTCGCTCTGGTCGCAGGGGGTGCGCCGCGTCAGCTGCGGCTCGAAGAGGAGGAACCCGGAGTGACGGATTAAAATTTAGTGTGAAAAATTTCACAATATCGCAAATATTCGTTATCTTTACTCAGGAAAACGAACAAAGTTTTTCGACAAGCCGACGCAGAGCCGAACTTGTTCGGGCCATGCCGAAGCGAGAATACGACTGTTGATAAATGAACCACTCCGAAACACGTCAAGCAATGATAAACGACGAAGTAAAGCGGTTTCTCCTGCCGAGTCTGTTCAACGCGGCGGTCAAGGCGGGAGCCGCGATAATGAAAGTCTACAAACACCGCGAAGATTACGACATAAGCGTCAAAAGCGACAAGACGCCGATAACGGTCGCCGATCGTCTGGCGCACGATTCGATAAAGGAGTCGCTCGGAGCCACACGCATCCCGATTCTGAGCGAGGAGGGCCGCGAGATGCTCTTCGACGAACGGCGCAACTGGGATTTGTTCTGGCTCGTCGACCCGCTCGACGGTACGGTCGAGTTCATCAAGGGCAACAACGAGTTCACGGTCAACATAGCCCTGATGGAGAACAACGAATGCGTGGCATCGGTGGTCTACGTGCCCTATCTCGATAAGATATATGTCGCCGACAAGGGTGTCGGCTCGTTCGTCAAGACCGGCGTCAAGCCCGATGCGAACGCCGCCTACACCTACGATTCCATACTCGACGGCCTGCGGCGTCTGCCGCTCATCACCTGCGCCAACGACCGCCAGCGCATAGCCGTGTCGCGCTCGCACCAGACGCCCGAAACATCGGATTACGTCGACGCGGCCCGGCGCAACTACCCCGACGCCGAGGTCATCGAACAAGGCAGCTCCTACAAGTTCTGCCTGCTGGCCGAAGGTGTCGTCGACTACTACGTGCGAACCACGCACACCTACGAGTGGGACACTGCGGCAGGCGAACTGATACTCTCCGAGGCGGGCGGTTACACGCAGGCTCTGCCTACGGGCGAGGCGTTCCGCTACAACAAGGAGGATTTGCGCAATCCGTGGTTCGTCTGCAAGTCGAAGTACTGTCTGCTCTGACGACCGCCGCCATACTGAACAGCGAGCGTCGCACCCCGAAAGGTGCGACGCTCTTTTCATATGCGCCGGTACGGTGCCTCAGAACTGAACCTTCACGCCGAACGTGAAACCTATGCCGTACTCGGGATAGTAAGCCAGCGGATATATGCGCCGATTGGCGAGATTGCGTCCTTCGAGAAAGAAACCGACGTCGCTGCTGTACTGCCACTCGACGTTAGCCGACAAGTCGACGGTGAACGGTGCGGCGAAGACCGTCCAGTCCGACTGCTCCGCACCGCGCTTGTTCGTCCAGCGGGTCTTTCCCCTCATGTCGGCCGCAACACCGAACTTCCAGCGGCGCACCGAATATTCGGCTTTGGCCTGCGACTCGAAGGCAGGACATCCGAGATTGATGTCGATGTCGCTGCTGTAAGAGCGGCCCGTCGCCCAGAGCGACAGAGCGAAACAGCTGACGGGGCGATATGTGAATTCGGCGTCGAACCACAGCGCATTGCGTCGGGCTGCGGCGACTCCGAAGAACATGTCGTCGACCACATACCAGAAACGGCAATGGTCGACTATCGACAGTCCGACCAGAACGCGGTAGGCTATGCGGTCGCTGGCGGCATTGCCGGCAGCGCCGAAACGGAAATTGTAGCCCATCGTGTTGTGTTGCAGCGCCGTGCCGGGAATGACATAGGGATTTTCGCGCGTGAGCGACATATAGTCGTTGCTACGCAACTCCCCGTCGACCTCGATGAACGGCACGAAACGGCCCTTGCGGCTGACGTTGAAACGCAGATGCAGATATGGCGATACGTAGTGATGATCCGACGCTCCGCGATGCCGGTCGTACCAATAGTCGGCGCCGAGATCGTAGTCGATGAATCCTCCGCGGCGTCCGTATCTGAGGCCGGCATGCACCACGTCGTTGCGATACCACGCCATGTCCTTGTCGCCGACGTATCCGTCGTAGTCGGCATCCAGACGCAGCATGTGGCGTCCGAATCCGCGAGCTACGGCCACCGAGCCGCCGTAGTCGAACTGCGCATCGTCGGGACGCGAATCCCCGTACGGCGAATTGTCGGAGAATATCGTACCGCGCGCCTCGATATCGAAGTTAACGCGGCTCAAATCCTTGAAATCGTCGCCGAAACGTATTTTTCCCTCGAAGGCGCCGGTATTGACCCTGTCGCCGACACCCGCAGCATCCGCACGACCCGCATAACGGTGATAGAGCCTGTTGTCGTAGCTGAGGTCGGCCTCGGCGATATGCCGGCCCGCATAGCAGCCCAGGTTCACGCCTGCGCGGTTGAGCATGCGCCGCGCGTCGTGGCGCTCGCCGAAGTAGTTCTTCATCTTCTCGTAAGCCCCTTCATGGTTGGCATAGAGCATCAGGAACCCGACATCGGGATTCTGCGTGGTCAGGTAGAGGTCGCCGACGCTCGACAAGGGGTATCCCGCACCGGCTTTGAGGTAGAACGGCTGCGGACGGTTGAACTCCCAATATGTCACCGTCGCAGGCCGGAACTTCTCGGTCGAGAGGTTCGTCTGCCACGAAAGCGGCGTAATCGAGTAGTCGATGTCGGGACGCATGCGCACCGTATCGGTCATGTCGGGCTCGACGGCCAGCTTCTGCGCCGAGGCGATGCTCGGCACATAATCCTTGGTGACCTCGACCTGTTTCTCGACCTGAGCGCTCGCCGCGAAGGGCATGACCGCCGACGCGAGAGCGAGTAGATATGTCGTCAATCTTTTCATAATCCGCATTTACTTTAAGGCCGCTATTCTGTCGCGCGCTTCGGCGACTATGCCGTCGTCTGCAGGCGTATATCCGTCGGCGACGCTCTGATATGTCGCACGCGCCTGGAACGAGTCGCCGCGCGCGGCGCAGATGTCGCCCAGCGTAAGGAACGCCTTGGCCAGCCAATAGGAGTGCGTCGTCCCCGAATCGGAGAGAGCGTATACCGCCTTCTCGGCCTTGTCGTACTGCTTGGCATCGTATGCCTCGGCAATCACGCGATATGCCGACTCGGCGCCTTCGGCCGTAGCAGGCTCGGCACTCAGAGTCTCGTATATCGCCATCGCCGACCGCTTGTCGCCGCGCGAGGAGAGCACTCCGGCACGTGCGAACTGCGACTCGCGCCATGCACGGCCCGAGCTGCGAACCGAGGCTACGTAGTCGCTCATCTTCACCACCTGGTCATCGTCGCCCATGCGCACGGCCGAACGCACGTAGCCTTCGAGCGCACGGTCGGCAGCTTCGGCCTGCGTCACGGCCTCGCTCAGCGAGCGGTAGGCCTCGGCGGCCGTCGGGTAGTCACCTGCCGCATAGCTCATCGCCGCGAGCTGTTCGAGCGCACGCACGGTGTACTGCGACCTGCCGCGCGCCGCAAGACGCTTCAACGCAGCTATCGCCTGCGAGTCGTTTCCGGCTCTGATGTAACAGTCGCTCAGCATGAACAGCGCATCGTCCATATAATAGCCCTTGGGGAATGACTCCGCGTAACCGGTCAGCGCGCGCTCGGCCTGCGGCATCTTTCCCGAGAGGTAGAGCGTCTGAGCCGACGCGAAGGTCAGCGAATCGCGTGCCATTTGGCTCGTGTCGGTCTCCACACCCGCTTTTTCCGCATAATCGAAGTATGCGCCGACGTCGCCGCGGGCGACGTAAATCTCGCGTATGCCCTGCATGGCGTCCTTGGCCTGCGGCGAACCGGGCGAGGACTCGACCACGCGGCCGTAATATTCGAGCGCACGGCGCTCGTCGCCGAGATTGCGGCAGGCAAGGCCCAAATCGCTCAATGCCTGCATATGGTACGGCGACGAGGGATACTCCTCGACGAACCGTGCGAGCACCTCGGCTCCGTCGCCGAACTTCTCCTGCGCGATGTATGTGCGGCCGAGCTCGTAAGTCGCATCGTCGGCGTAGTCGCCCCCGCCGGCGCCGACTATCCGCCGCAGCGCCGCAATCTTGTCGGCCGTGCGGCCCTGCACTCCGAGTACTATGGCCCGCTGGTAGCGCGCATAGTCGGAGGCACGCGTCCCGATTGCCGCAGCAGACTCGTAGGACGACATGGCATCGGCGAACCGCCGCGCCGAGTAATGTACGTCGCCCACGCGGTTCAGCGCGTCGGCGCGATAGTCGTCGCGCGCGGAGTAGAGCGTGAGAAAACGGTTGAAACTGCGGCCGGCGGCCGTCATGTCACCCTCCGAAAAGGCGCAGTAGCCCAAATCGTAGTGCGCCATCGAATATTCACGTTCGCCGCGCGGCGCCCGTTCGAGGTACGACTCGTACTTGCGGCGGGCTCCGGCGTAATCGCCGCGCGCATATGCTATTTCGCCCTGCCAGAAGAGCACAAGAGCATTGTATTTGGGGCTCACACCCACCTTGGCCGACTCGGCGAAGTTGCGCGATGCGGCGTCGAAATCGCCGTTGCGGAAGCTCTGCAAGCCGCGGAAGTAGGCAATCTTCTGCAATGCCGCACGCACGTTGCCGTCGGGATTGGGCTGCGAACGAATAGCCTCGTAGGCCGCGTCGTAGTCGTGCGAGTTGTAGTAGGCCGCTATGAGCAGCTCGCGAGCCTCGGGAACGCGCTCCGACGCCGGGTACTTGGCGATGTAGCGGCTCAGCACGTTTATAGCGCCGTTGAAGGCTCCGCCGCCCAGCTCGTACTGCAACTTTCCGTAGTTGAACAGCGCATCCTCGGCTATACGTGCGTCGTAGGCTTCGTTCGACGCCATGGCGAACGACTGCATGGCCGCCCGCTTGTCGCCGCTACGCAGCAGACAGTCGGCCAGGTGGTACGACGCATTCTGCGTCAGCCGGTCGTCGGCGCCGCACACCTTGCGCAATGCCTCGGCGGCCTCGGCGTAGCGAGCCGAGCGGTAGAGCGAGTAACCGAGTATGTAGTTCTCGCTGCGCCCCATCTCGCCGCCGCTGCGGGCATAACGCGCGATGTACTCTACTGTGCGCGGATAGTTTTCGAGGTGGAACCACGATTCGGCCATGATGCGCTCCAACTCGGCGCGGCGACTGTCGGCGGCATGCCCGATGAGCGCATCGCCGTTCTCCGTGACATATCGGTAGTTGCCGTCCGAGAACTCGATTTGCAACAGATAATAGGGCACGAGCCGAGAATAGGGCTCGCGCGAGGTCAGCGTGCGGAACTCGCGCCGTGCCGCAGCGTTGTCGCCGCGAGCGTAGGCTATGTATGCGCGATAGTAGGTCGCATGGTCGGAGTATTCGCTCGCGACGGGAACCCGTCCGAAGTAGGTCGCAGCATCGTCGTAGCGCCCGTCGAGGAATGCGATATACCCCATTCTCACGTCGTAGTGCGCCCGCCGGTCGGCCGGCAGAGCCTTGTAGTTGACTTCGCGGAAATAGCGCTCGGCCTCGGCGAAATCGTTGCGCTTGCAGGCGTCGGCCGCAAGGGCGAACCGCACGTCGTTAAGGTAGACCGAACCGCTGTACGAGTCGAGGTATTTCAGCAGATGAGCCTTGGCATCCTTCTCGCCCAGCTCCATGGAGCACATGGCCAGATAGAAGTCTATCTCCGACACGAGGCGTTTGTCGTTTGTCGACAGCAGCGCACGCGCCTCGGTGAACTCGTGCCTGGCATCGCTCCACCGCCCCAGCTCGAAGAGCTCGCGGCCGCGCGCGATGTAAGATGCAGTTTCGGGGCCTGCCGCGGCGACCGGCACGACAGAGCACAGCAGCACGGCGAGTATGACGATAATGCGGTTTTTCATAGCATTCGACGGATAAATCGTTACGATGGCAAAGATACGAATAAGCGAGTGCAATGCCAAATTTATTTGAGCATTGCCGAGCGGGAGTATCCGAAACGAAATCAAAGATAAAATATTTTTCGTACTTTTGCTCAACTTAACAAATCGCATCGACAATGAATACCACAGCTATAATCGTTATCGTAGCATTGACAGCCGCCTGCGCGGCACTGTTCGCGGCTCTGGCTTCGCAGCGACGACGCACGGCCGACACGGCGGCGGCACTCGCCGCCGCAGAGGAGCGCGCCGAACGCGAACGGGCCGAATACCGCGCCGCCATGACCAGAGCCGAGGAGCGCATCGCCGACGAACGTGCCGAACGCAACCGCACCGACGAGCGCAACCGCTCGCTCATCGAGCAGAACGCCGCGGCACGCGAGCGTATTGCAGCCGTCGAGGAGCGCATGGCAAACGAACGAACGGAACGCGAGCGGGCCGAAGAGGTCATGCGGGCGCAGTTCCGCAACCTCGCGAACGACATTCTCACCGAGCAGTCGCAGCGCTTCAAGCAGACGAACCGCGAGTCGCTGGACATACTTCTAAAACCGTTCCGCGACAACATCACTGAGTTCCGCGAACGTGTCGAGCGCATATACTCCTCCGAAAACGAGCAGCGCGGAGCCCTGCACAACGAGCTGAAAAACCTTATGGAGCTCAACCGCCGCATCACGGCCGAGACTACGAACCTCACCAATGCGCTGAAAGGCAACTCCAAGGTGCAGGGCGACTGGGGCGAGATGATTCTCGAAACGATTCTCGACGGCTCGAACCTCATCAAAGGCGTGCACTACCAGACGCAGATGAACATCAAGGACGAAGCGGGCAACAACCTGCGCCCCGACGTGGTGCTGTTCCTGCCCGAGGGAAAGCGCATAGTAATCGACTCGAAGGTATCGCTCACGGCGTTCGTCGGCTACACCTCGGCCGAGGACGAGACGTCGCGACGCAGCTTCATGGCGGCACACGTGACATCGGTGCGCCAGCATGTCGCCGAGCTCGGACGCAAGGAGTACCAGAGACTGCTCGACTCGCCCGATTTCGTCATCATGTTCATACCCAACGAACCGGCATTCCTCGCCGCACTGCAAAGCGACAGCTCGATATGGGCCGACGCCTACGACAAGAAGGTCATCATATCGTCGCCGACGAACCTCTTCGCACTGCTGAAACTCGTCGACGACCTCTGGAAGCGCAATGCGCAGAACAAGAACACGGCCGACATCGTCACATGCGGCACGAAACTCTACGAACAGCTGGTGGCCTTCACCGCATCGCTCGAAGGCGTCGGCACGGCGCTCGACAAGGCGCGCGCATCCTACGACGACGCCTACAAGCGTCTCTGCACGGGCAACGACAACATAGTCCGCGTGGGCGAGCGTCTGCGCAAGCTGGGCATTCCGACCAAACGCCGCCAGTCCGCCCGCGCGCTCGACACTGCCGCTGCCGGCGACACCGCACCCGAAACAGCCGGCTCTGCCGCCGAAGAATCGGCCGAAGAGTAAAAAACGCTGTCGACGCACAGTTGCGCGGAGTCATACGATAAAATATTGCATGACTCGATCCGACAGCGCATATCCGACACGAG
>CAMWIG010000048.1 GCA_947174295.1 uncultured Alistipes sp.
TTGTCGGTGGACATCAGCTTGACCATTTCGTCATAGAGGGCCTGCTTGTTCTGCGCCTTGTGCAGATCGATGAAATCGATGATCACGATACCGCCCAGATCGCGCAGGCGCAACTGCCGGGCGATCTCCTTGGCGGCGGCGAGGTTGACGTCCATGGCCGTCTGCTCCTGGTTGTCCTCGGCCTTGGTGCGGTTGCCCGAGTTGACGTCGATGACGTTCATCGCCTCGGTGTGCTCGATAATGAGGTAGGCGCCACGGCGCAGCGACACATACTTGGCGAACAGCGACTTTATCTGTTTCGAGATGTCGAAGTTATCGAAAATGGGCACGTTGCCCTTGTAGAGTTTCACGAGTTTCTCGCTCTCGGGCTCTATGACGCGTATGTAGTTTCGGATGTCGTTGTACATCGCCTCGTCGTCGACGACGATTTGCGAGAACGTACCGTTGAGCGAATCGCGTATGATGGTATTGGCGCGGCTCATCTCGCTCATCAGCAGAGCGGGAGCCGTATTTTTACGGATATTCTGCACGGCCTTGCGCCACTTGTCGACCAGCGACAGTATGTCCTGCTCGATGTCGGCATCCTTGGCGCCTATGGCCGCCGTGCGGATTATGACGCCGAAGTTCTTGGGCAGCACGCTTGCCGCCACGCGCTTCAAGCGCTTCTTCTCCTCGTTGGAGCGAATCTTCTGCGAAAGGAAAATCTTCGACGAGAACGGCACCAGCACGACATTGCGGCCGGCGAGCGATATGTCGGCCGTCAGACGCGGCCCCTTGGTCGAGATGGCCTCCTTGGCAATCTGCACCATGACCGTCTGTCCGACTTGGAGGTAGGAGGTTATCTTGCCCTGCTTCTCGATCGGCGCTTCGAGCTTCATGGTTTCGAGCCGCACGCCGCGCTTGCCGGGCTGCTGGCTGGCCACTATCTTGTCCAGCGACGAGAACTGCGTTCCCAGGTCGAGGTAGTGGATGAAGGCGTCCTTGTCGTGCCCTATGTTGACGAAAGCGGCGTTCAGTCCGGGCATGATTTTACGCACCTTGCCCAGATAGATGTCGCCGACGGCGAAACCGGTCTGACACTGCTCCTTGTTGAGCTCGACCAGCACCTTGTCTTCGCACAGAGCTATCGAAATTTCCGTCGGGTTTACGTTTATTACTAATTCTCGATTCATATGAAATGCGAGATAAATTTTAAGAGTTATCGGGCGGAAAACACACCCCTGAAACGGGCGGTCGTCCTCCGCGCATCTCCGCGGACGGCGCGCCTTCGGCGGCGCACCCCGAACCGCCGCCGAAGGCGGCGTGCGGAGAGCCGAAAGTTGAGTTGAAATAAATAGGTAAAGCTAAATAGCTGAACTATTTAGCTTTATACCTATCGCGTTAAGCACTCGGTGCTACCCTACTTTTTCTTGTGACGATTCTTACGCAGGCGCTTCTTGCGCTTGTGGGTAGCCATCTTATGACGCTTATGCTTCTTTCCGTTTGGCATAATACAGATGTTTTAATAGGTTTGACTTCTTTTTATTATTTTACCTTTGCGGCGAAGCTCTTTGCGGGCTTGAACGCAGGGATATTGTGTTCGGGGATGGTGATAGTTGTATTCTTCGAGATGTTGCGGGCCACCTTGGTCGCACGCTTCTTCACGATGAAGCTTCCGAAACCGCGGAGGTACACATTCTCCTGATTGGCAAGAGACCCTTTCACACTCTCCATGAAAGCCTCGACGATTGCCTGAACCTGCACCTTTTCGACGCCGGTGCTTTTAGCGATTTCGCTTACGATATCTGCCTTAGTCATAATGAATATTAAAATTTATAATTGTTAAAATATCAAAGTGTTTCGTCCGTCGCGCCACTTCGGAACGGGCACGGCCGGATTTTCAGAGTGCAAATATACTGTTTATTTGGTTATATTCCAATATCGTAACGCTTTTTTTATACTTTTTTCGTCACACCGCAAACCGCGCGACCCGACCGATAAAGCGGTATCCGACAATCGGATAGCAAATATCGAACCACTCTATGCGCGGTTCGCTCAAAATGACGGAGCGGCGTTGAACGCAGTGGCCAGCCCCTCGACGACCTGGTCCAAAGCACCCTGCACCTTGGAGCCTATCATCATGCGCATCATCATGTTGAGCTCGATGCGCAGCACCAGCCTGATGCGCGTGTCGCAGTCGCCGGCGGCATGCAGCTGAATCCAGAAAGCGAAATCGGCCGGGATGCCGTCGCCCTCGATTTTGACATGCTTCGGCGCTTCGCGCTCCGACATGCGGAGCTTCACGGTAAAGCCCTTGGCCTTGAACGAGCACGTATCCTCGTCGGCCTGCCACTCCTCGACCTTGTCGGCAAGCGCCGGAGTGAGGTTGTCGAAACGGCTCACGGCCGCATAAATCTGCTCCGCGGGGCGGAGAATCTGCTGTTGTTTGGAGATGTATTCTGTCATAAATTTTCGATTTGAGTCGATTCTATGTATTAATTCCGCACTGACTGCCCAGTGCATGTAGAATGTATCCCGCCAATCTCTCACGACCGGCACCGCAGTCAATTCTGAATTTTGAATTCTGAATTTTGAATTTGCCGAGGCGCCTCCCAGAAGCGCGCCGCATCGGTAGTGCACACCGTCCCGTCCGAGAGCCGGAAGCCGTCGAAACCCGGAGGAAGCAGCGCAACGCGGCGGCCCTCGAAGCCGACCTCGCGGTCGTAGCCGGCGCACTCCCAGCACTCGAACCAATAGAGGTTCTTGGCCCAATAGCTTTCGTAGTACGACGGATTCCAGCCGTCCAGCAGCGGATGAACCGTCATAGGCTCACCGGCAATATATCGTTCGCGCATCTCGGCGAGCGAGAGCGGCACGCCCTGCTCATCGGCGACCCACGCCTGCATGTCGGAGTCTATCATCGCCCACTTTCCGTGCTCGGGCAGCCAAACGACATTGACCACGTGGCAGTCGTTGTCGCCGGCATCGGCCGGCATACACGTCACGAAACGGTTGACGACGCCCGATGCGAGCAGCAGCTCGTGCAGCATAATCGAATGCAGGCGGCAGTTGAAAGCCGGCTCGACCGTGCGCGTATACTCCCACAGCGCAACCGCATTGCGCGTTTCGGGCTGGACGGTCTGATTGGCGTGCGGAATGTTGCCGGCGACGAAACGGGCCAGCGCAAGGGTCTTGTCCCACGTCGCGGCCGACGCATCTACCAGCGTATCCAGCCGGAAATAGACGCTGATTTCACCGGCGCGACGGTCGTCCTGCCGGTATGCGAACTCGAACATCGCGCCGTCGGCGGCATACGGAGCCGCGGCGCGCAGAAGATCGACACGCTCCCTGCGCAGCTCTCCGTTCAGAAGCTCCACGACCTGCTCGCGGAAGCAGAACCGCACCAGAAGCAGTGCGGCGGCGGCCAGTCCGACCATCGACAGCAGCGACAGCCCGGCAAAACGCAGAATTTTTCTCATACGGCGGCCGGCTATTCGATCTCTATCGTCCGCTCGTCCTCCGAGTCGACAGCGATGCGCACGGTCATCACGTCGTCGGGCAGCAGCTCTTCGATTTTTTCGGGCCACTCCACCAGGCAAAGGTCTCCCGAGTAGAAATACTCCTCGTAACCGAAGTCGTAGGCCTCGCGTACATCCTCGATGCGATAGAAGTCGAAATGGTAGACCTTTCGGCCGCCGGCGCCGGAATACTGGTTGACGATGGCGAACGTGGGGCTCGTCACCGTATCGTCGGCGCCGAGCTGAGCCACGATTTCACGAATCAGCGTCGTCTTTCCGGCGCCCATCTCACCGCGGAAAGCGACCACGGTGCGGTCGCCGAGTGCCGCAAGCACCGCCTCGGCGGCTTCGGGCAGGTCGTTCAGGGAGTCGATATGAACAGTTGTCATGAATCGGTAATTAGTAATTAGCAATGAGTAATGCCCCGTGAATGCGATTGTCGGCATCCGTCCGGGCGTCCGTTAATCAGTTTTTCGGTTTGAGGACTATGTATGGCACGAGCATCTCCTCCATGGATATGCCTCCGTGCTGGAACGTGTTGCGATAGTAGCGTATGTAGCGGTTCGCGTCGTTGTTGTAGACGAGAAAATCGGTGTTGTAGGCGAATATGTAGCTCGACGTGAGGTTTCCCGACGGGAGCTGTATGTCCTCCGGGCGCGTCACCTCGTACACCTCGCGGGAGTTGTAGGCCAGATTGCGACCCGTCTTGTAGCGAAGGTTGGCCGAAGTCTCGCGGTCGCCCGTGACCTTCACCGGGTTGTCGACGCGAACCGTACCGTGGTCCGAAGTCACGATGACGGTGTGTCCGCGCTCCGAGAGCATTTTCAGCAGCGTGTAGAGCTCCGAGTGCTCGAACCACGAGCGGGTGAGCGAACGGAACGACGCCTCGTCCTCCGTCAGCTCGCGTATTATTTCGGTCTCGGTGCGGGCGTGCGAGAGTATGTCGAGGAAGTTGTAGACGATGACCGAAAAGTCTGCATCGTAGATTCGCTGTATGTTGTCGATGAGCTTGCGGCCAGCCTCGGGACGCACCAGTTTGTCGAACGTCGTGCGGTAGGTGCGGCCGTTCGAGGCCATCTGACGGCGCAAGAACTCCTCCTCGTACTGGTTCTTGCCGCCCTCCTCGTTGTCGTTGAGCCACTTCTTGGGCATCAGGCGGTCGATGGCCAGCGGCATCAGTCCGGCGAATATGGCGTTGCGGGCGTACTGCGTGGCCGTAGGCAGAATCGCGCAGTAGAAGTCGTCGACCGCCACGTCGTAGTAGCCCCTCAGCAGCGGCGCGACGGTGCGCCACTGGTCGTAGCGGAAGTTGTCGATGAGAAGCAGCGTGGTCTTCTCGCCGGCGTCGACCACCGGGAAAATCTTCGAGCGCATCAGCGTGTGCGACATGACGGGCGTTTCGTCGTCGCGGCGGTTAATCCAGTTGTAGTAGTTGCGGCGCACGAACTTCGAGAACTCCTGATTGGCCTCGCTCTTCTGGTAGACGAGCACCTCCTTGATGATCTGGTAGGAGGAGTCAGAAAGCTCTATCTCCCACCCTGTCAGGCGGCGGTATATGCCGCACCAGTCCGCGAAGTTGGAGGCCATCTGCAACGACGACGATATGCGGCCGAACTCGGCGCGGTAGTCGGCCGTGGTCTGTTCGGTGACGAGCTGCTGCGAATGGACGTTCTTCTTTATCGACAGCAGCACCTGATTGGGATTCACGGGCTTGATGAGGTAGTCGGCTATTTTCGAGCCGACGGCCTTGTCCATGATGTTCTCCTCCTCGCTCTTGGTGACCATGATGACCGGCGTATTCGGACGCACGTCCTTGATTTTGGGCAGCGTCTCCAAACCCGTCATTCCGGGCATCATCTCGTCGAGGATGACCAAATCGTATGCCCCCTCGCTCACCATGTCTATGGCGTCGTAGCCGTTGTTGCACGTGTCGACCTCGTAGCCCTTGCCGTTGAGAAAGAGCACGTGGGGCTTCAACAGCTCCACCTCGTCGTCGACCCAAAGTATTTTAACCATAATAATTCCGATTAATCGTTACACACATCCTTCAAACGACAAAATACCTGCCGTATTGTGGGATACGACGACGCGACCGCATTTTTCAGCTCCCCGCCAGCCAGCCATTCGACGCGTTCGATGCCCTCCTCGCGCTGCGGTGCGGGACAGCCCGACACATAGCGCATGGCGAACCACACGGTGCGCTTCATCTCCCACCTGCCGTAGATGTCGTAGCAGTGCAGCGTCGAGCACAGCGGCCCGCCCGCGGTCTCGGCGACGATCCCCGTCTCCTCGGCCACCTCCCTCACGGCGCACCCGGCCGGCGTTTCGCCGCTCTCGACATGGCCCTTGGGCAAATCCCAGCGGTCATTGCGGCGTATCATCAGCACGCGCCCCTCGGCATCGCTCACAGCCCCGCCTGCGGCCTCCACCCTGACGAAACCTGCGGCGAAGGCCTCGAAGGTCTCGTCGGGTTCGGGTGTCACGACGCAGAGCGTGTCGCAGCCGGCAAGCAGCGCCAGCACGCGCGAACGCGAGATGCGTTCTCCGGCGGCGAGCGTCACCGTCGTCGCGGCATCCCCGCACGGCGTTGCGGCGATGCGAAGCGTGCGGTCGGCGAAATATATGGTGTGTTCAATCATTGCAATCGCAGCATTTTATTCCGCAGCGTCGCGGAATGTGAAATATTTTGCAGCCATAAAACTGTACACGGTGCAAATTACCGACGTAAGCACCTTCGACGGCGTGGCCCAGAGACCGAGTCCGGCGACCAGCAGTTTCATCAGTGCGTAATTCATGGCCAGCGACCCTGCCACCGACAGCGCATAGCGCAGCAGCTGCGTGCGCGTGCGCAGGGGCGAGAAGCGGAAGGCCACGTTGCGGTTGAGCCAGAACGCCACGAAGAACGTCATCGGAAAGACGACCGCCAGCGAAGCTATCTCAGGCGAGACGGCGAACCACGGAGTGACCACCACCCGCTTGGCTACCAGATAGTGGTAGACGAGAAAGTAGGCCACCGGGTCGAACAGAAAATATGTCGCCGCGCCGCATGCGCCGTATCGAAACGTCTGCCGCGACACCAAGCGCGGCAGAGGGCCGGCGTAGAGAGCGTCGACCAGACGCACTATCGACTCCGAAAGACGCATGTCAACGTGCGGTATATATCCAAAGGTCGCTGAACTGCGTGGCCGAACGCGCATACTCGGCGCAGCGTTCGCGGTCCATGTCGAAATAGAGCGCAGCGAGGTACTTCGGGCCGTAAACGAACGCTCCGCCGCCCTCGACACCGTGCTTGGCACGCGCCTCGGCAACGGCACGCACGGCATTTTCGGGAGTGGAGAATACGCCCAGAACCACATAGCTGCAACCGCTCGACAGACGCCCCACGGCATCCTCGGCCTGAGATTCGGCAACTGCTGCCGGCCGGACATCCCGCACCGGCTGCTCCGTCTGCGAAGATTGCGGAAGCTGCTCCGCGGCAGGTCGTTCCGGCTCTCCGCCGGGCACCGTATCCACTCGTTTATCGGCATCTGCGGCCTCCTTAGTATCCGCCGCAGGCATCTCGTCAGCCGCACCGTCGGGCAGCCCGGCAGCGGCCGGCCCGTTATCGGCGACAATCGCCTCGCCGGCCGCGGAACGCACCCGCTCCGTGCGGGAGAAAATCCCGCTCATGTCGGCCATCATGTCGCCGAACCCCGTATAGTACAGTCCTATTCCCAACGTCACGGCCAGCACCGCAATGCAGACTCCTGCGACCACGGCGCCGAAAATATGGCGGCTGTAACGCCCCACGGCGACCTCGCCGCGGCCTGCCGGATTGAGCACACGGTCGAAAACCTCCTCGACGAGGAAACTCTTTCGGTCGAGACGTCCGACGCCCTCTATGACGAGCGTCGGCCCGCCGCCGCACTTGGCCAGCCAGCGGTCGTAGATATCCTGCGCACGCGCTATGTCGACCGCCGCCACCGCCGCGATGCGCGCTACGAGCGACACGCCCCGCTGCTGCGAGGTGAACGTCACGGCAAGGTATGCACGTCGCATGCGGCGCGACGACAGGCGCTCGGCCGGACGACGCTCCACGACGAGCGACCCCACACCGGGCAGGTGCAGCGCATGCTCGCGGGCCAGGGCATCGGCCGCAATCTTATTTACTTCGGTTACCATCTGCGCGATTTGTTTTTCTTAGGCTTCACGCGCGGCTGCGGAGCGGCGGCGGATTGCACGGCCGGCCGGCGGCGCGTCGAACGCCATATCATCCACACTGCGACAGCGATGAAAGGCAGCGAGAGCAGCTGCCCCATATCGAGCAGCATTCCCTGCTCGAACGCCTCCTGCTCCTCCTTGATGAACTCGATGAAGAAGCGCGTGAGGAATATGCCGACGAGTCCAACGCCGAACATCACGCCGGGACGGCGACGGCCGTAGTCACGGCCGTAGTAGAGCCAGCACAGAATGCCGAACGTGGCCAGGTAGCACAGCGCCTCGTATATCTGCGTCGGGTGCTGCACGGGCACCATGTCGGCCGGCACGTCGCGATACAGCCGCATGAAGCGGAAGCCCCACGGCACCGCGGTTTCGCATCCTACGATTTCGGAGTTGAAGAGGTTGCCCAAGCGAACTATCGCTCCGCCGATTCCGACAGGTATCATGATACGGTCGAGCGACCACAGATAAGGCAGTCTGTTCTTGCGCGAAAAGAGCCACAGACCTATCAGCAGGCCTATTGCAGCGCCGTGGCTCGCCATGCCGCCGTTGCGGATGCCGGTTATGATTGCGAGCGGGTGCGTGAGGAAGTAGCCCGGTTCGTAGAAGAGGCAGTGGCCCACGCGTGCACCTACGATGGTGGCAATCGTGCCGTAGATGAATATCGAGTCGGCGACCTCGGGTTTCAACGACTCGCGCCGGCAGAAGTTCGAGAAGAACCAGCCGCCGATAAGAATCGCCAAGGCCCACATGAGTCCGTAATAACGGATATCGACACCCGCAATTTCGAAAAATACGGGGTCGAAATTCCAGTCTATATATAATAGGTATCCCGCCATATCGGATTACTTTATGTCTTTGAGTGCGACCTTGGGCAGCGAGAACGAGAATGTCGTACCCTCGCCGAGTTCGCTGCGCACGGATATCTTCTCGCCGTGGCCTTCGATGATATGCTTGACTATGGCCAGACCCAGACCAGTACCGCCCTGCTCGCGCGAACGGCTCTTGTCGACACGGTAGAACCGCTCGAAGATGCGCGGTATGTCCTCGCGGGCGATGCCCACGCCGTCGTCGGTCACCTCGACCAGAATACGGTCGAGCATGTCGCGGAACTTGACGCGCGCCACACCGTTCTCCTTGCCGTAGCGTATGGCGTTGTCGACGAGATTCACCAGCACCTGACCGATGTAATGCTTGTCGGCCAGCACCCAGAACGGCGACGGCAGATTATCGGCGCCCTTGACCATAATCGTAATCTTGCGGCGTGCGGCGGCCATCTCCATCTGGTCGGCAATCTCCTTCGTGAGCGCCACGATGTCGAACTGCTCCTTCTGCATTCCGAGCATGTCGCTCTCCAACTTGGCTATGGTGTCGAGGTCGCTCACGATGTTTATCAGCCGGTCGATGCTCTTCTCGGCCCGTTCGAGATACTTGCGGTTGATGAGGTCGTCCTCCAAACCGCCGTCGAGGAGCGTCGAGATGTAGCCCTGAATGTTGAATATCGGGGTTTTGAGCTCGTGCGCCACATTGCCCAGATACTGCTTGCGGAACGTCTCCGTCTCTTTCAGCCGGGCAATCTCCTTATCGTTGGTCGCAGCCCAGGCCTCGATTTCGTCGGACACCTGCTCGACATGCTTGTCTTTGAGCTCGCTGCGAATCTCCTGCGTGTGGACGTTGCGCGAGAGGACTATCGAATATATCGGTTTGAGCTTGTAGGCCACGTACTGTCGGATGATTACGAGCGCCGTAACCGATATGAAGGCGAACACACCCAGACCGACGCACAGCGTGGGAAGCCACGGCTGGCGCAGCGCGAACATCACGGCCACGGCCGCGACGGCGGACATCGACGAGATGAGCAGCGAGGCCATCTCCTTTGTCTTGATTTTCATACGGCTATTTTTTTATGTAGTTTTCCATCAGACGGGCGATATACTTTCCTACGATGTCGAATTCGAGATTCACCTTCGTACCGACACCAATATGGCGGAAGTTGGTGTTCTCGAAGGTGTAGGGAATAATCGCCACCTTGAACTCGCCCTCGCGCGAGTCGCAGACCGTAAGACTCACTCCGTTCACCGCGACCGAACCCTTCTCGACAGTGCACAGGCCGCCGCCCTGAGGCGCGTAGCGGAAGGTGAAGTACCAGCTTCCGTCGGCGTCGCGCACGTCGACGCACTCGGCCGTCTGGTCGACGTGTCCCTGTACGATGTGTCCGTCGAGCAGAGCGTCGGGCTTCATCGAGCGCTCGATGTTGACCATGTCGCCCGCCTTCAACGCATCGAGATTGCTCTTCGCCAGAGTCTCGTGCATGGCCGTGACGGTGTAGGTGTCGCCCTCGATGGCTACCACCGTCAGACAAACGCCGTTATGGGATATACTTTGGTCTATTTTCAACTCCGCGCAGATGTCGGTACGGAGCGTAAAATCCTTGTTTCCGCGGTCGGTGCGCACTGCCACCACCTCCGCCATGCGTTCTACAATGCCTGAAAACATGTCGTATTTCGTTTTTAGTTGTTAATTATAATCTTTCCCGTCACACGGTACGCGTCGGTTATATCACTCTTTTTCAGCAATATGTCATCGAACTTCTTGCGGTCGGATGCAACCAGGCGCAGCATCGAGTCGTCGTCGCCCGCGCGAACGATACGCAAAGTTACGATTTTTTGGCTCATTATCACATACTCCATACCCGGAATAATGGCGTCGGGGCCTACCCTTTTCAGCAGCACGACGCTGCCCTGAGGCGTCGAGGGCGCCATGGCCCGCGAGTTGCAATACATCGCCAAATCGCAGTCGACGCTCACCGGCAGTATCACTTCGCCAGCAGGTGCGAGCTCCGAGATGCGCGCCACGTCGGTCTCGGCGTCGCAGTCGTAGAAATGCACCGTCGTTCCGCAATCGGTCGTCCGCCGCAGCATCTCTCCATCGCCGGTGAGCAGCCAAAGCGTGCTTATCTCGGGGAATTTGGAGGTTATTCGAGCCGCAAGGTCTCGCGAAATACCGTTGTTGCCCCTCTTTATCTGGTAAAGATTTTCAGCTCGATTCAACCCGATGAACAACGCGAAACGGTTGATAGTCATGTTCGCTCGGGTAATTACTCGCTCCAATCTTTCCCAATTATCCAAATTTTGTCGCATAATTCAAATTTTTTTTGCATCTTTGCACCGCGGTCCCGTAGTTCAATGGATAGAATTTAAGATTCCGGTTCTTACGATGAAGGTTCGAATCCCTCCGGGACTACTGAAAGAGTGAGTTTTACGACTCGCTCTTTTTTTCATGCAGGCAGGTGTCGTATGACTCCTGCCCCACCCTGCGGCATCCGACCGAAAGCCTTACTCCGTGACATTATGATGCAAAAAATGCGTCAGCGCATTTTCGCACCTACAAATGTAATAACAAATTTCGGTTTTACAATGTAAAAAACGACAGTCCGGCGCACTCCGTTCGGACGGCAATGCGGCGAAGGCATATTTTCCATCATGAAAAACATGGCCGGCGGAGCATCGTCCGCACCGCCTGCCTCACCTTTCGCAAGCCGGGCACCGCCCGAATATCTCCGGCAAATCGGCCGCCGCGACCAGACGCGTCGTGCAGCTGCCGACCGATGTCGGCAGCACGAGATGCAGCATGTCGCCGGCGCTCTTCTTGTCCTTCGCTGCGGCATCGAACAGCGCCTCCCTGCCGAACGGCTGCTCGATGCTGAACCCGATCGACCCGACCGCCCGGCACACGCGGCCGCAATCCTCGCGGGACATCATTCCCAGCCCGGCGGCT
>CAMWIG010000049.1 GCA_947174295.1 uncultured Alistipes sp.
TCGTCGGCATCTTCAGATGTGATTAAGAGACAGCCGGAGAGCAGCGTCACGACCAGAGCGAACGAACATTTGAGAATCATATTGTAGTCGAGCAGGTGCTTGCTCCCGGCGAGCACGACGATTCTTCCGCTCGGCCACTCGGCCACGGGTGCGACGAAATAGAGGGCTGCGGCCAGCAATATGCACCACAGCGAACGCCGAACGCTGCCGACATGCCGCATGTTCGAAAGAATGGCGAGCATGAAGTAGGCCAGAGCGAAAAAGTAGAGTATCTGCAAAGCGAAGAGCAGCCCCTCTTTCGGGCGGTTGAATATCGTGCTGTAATCGAACGGTTCGCCGTTGAGCGCAACGAGTCGGGAAAAGCGCAGGTGAGCGCCCGTCGAACTGCGAACCGGCTGTACTTCGACGCGCAGCATGTCGCCGTCGACGAGTCCGAGACGCTTCGCCCGGCCCGACGTGATGTAGACGCTGTCTACTCCACCTTCGCCGTAGACGATATATCCGTGGCCGTCGACCGACAACGACAAACGGCCCTCGCCGGGGAGCTCCACGTCGTGCGACTCGTCAGGACGACGCGGAAAACCGTCGTCCGACGGTCTGTCCACGAGGAACAGCAGCACATACGAAAAGTTGACAATCAGACAGATTGCCAGAGCAATCAGCAGATTGACCACCGTATCGGAGTATGAACGGCCCGCGAACATGGCTATTCAGGCTTTTCCTCGTACCACGAGGCGTACATTCGGTAGTCGCGCGCCGTACGGAGTATGATTTCATCGCGCTGCTCGGGAGTCACCTCGCGCATCTTTTTGGCCGGCACTCCGGCATAGAGCGAGTTCGGCTCCAACTTCGAATTGGAAAGGACGAGCGCCCCGGCGGCGATTATGCACCCCGACGGCACTTCGGCATTGTCGAGAATCGTCGACCCCATGCCGATGAGACAGTTGTCGCCGATTCGCGCACCGTGAATCGTGGCGTTGTGGCCGACCGACACGTCGTTGCCGATATGGGTTTGCGACGGATGCTTCGAACCGTCGTACAGCGTATGGATGACAGCTCCGTCCTGAATGTTCGTGCGGTCGCCGATGACGATTTTGTTCACGTCGCCGCGCAAGACGGCTCCGTACCATATCGAGCAGTCGCGGCCGACGGTCACGTCGCCAAGCAATACGGCCGTCTCGGCCAGAAAGGTGTTTTCACCCACGGCGGGCTCGTGCCCGCGAATTTTTCGGATTACAGCCATAATTTACTCCTCCTTTTTGGTCTCCTGCCAAAGCGACTCCATTTCGTCGAGCGTCATGTCGTGCAGCATGCGGCCCTCGGCCGCGGCGCGCTCCTCCATGGTGTTGAAACGGCGGATGAATTTCTTGTTGGTGCGTTCGAGCGCCGACTCGGGGTCGACGCCGTAGAGACGGCATGCGTTTATCAGGGCGAAGAACAAATCGCCGAATTCGGACTCCATGTCGGTCTGATTTCCCGACCGCATCTCCGCTTCGACCTCGGCGACCTCCTCGCGCACCTTGTCCCAGACATCCTCCTTCTTCTCCCAGTCGAAGCCCGAGGCCGCAGCCTTCTCGCCCACGCGGTAGGCCTTGACCATGGCCGGCAGCGAGCGGGGAACGCCGCCGAGCGTTCCGCTCTTGCGGTTCTTCTTGCGCAGTTTCAGCGCCTCCCAGTTGGCCTTGACCTCGGCCGGGGTATCGGCATGAATATCGCCGTAGACGTGCGGATGACGGTAAATCAGCTTGTCGCACACGCCGTTGGCTACGTCCGCATAGTCGAACGCGCCCTCCTCCGAGCCCAGTTTCGAATAGAACACCACGTGGAGCAGCAGGTCGCCCAGCTCCTCCTTGATTCCGTCGAGATTGTGGTCGGTTATGGCATCGACGAGTTCGTATGTCTCCTCTATCGTGCAGTTGCGCAGCGAATCGAATGTCTGTTCGCGGTCCCACGGACACTTCTCACGCAACGTGTCCATGACATCCAGCAGCCGCGCCGTGGCGGCCAAACGCTTATCTTCCATTGTACAGATTATTTCATTTTACGAAAGGCAAAGTTACGATATTCGTCGGAAAATACTAATTTTGTAGAGGATAAATATTTTCTTCCGCCATGAAATTGCCGTTATCGCTGCTGTTGCTTCTGTCGGTCGCCGTCGCCGGTGCGTCGAATACCGTACCGTATCCAAACAATATCGTCGAACGACCCGGAAAATTCACGCTGACCGAATCGACCGTCATCGTCTGTCCGTCGACCGCACTGCGGCCTTTGGCCGAGTATCTTCGACAATACGTACCGCTCAGAACCGTTGCGCACGACACTGCGGCGAATGCCGTCACGCTGCGCACCGACCGTGCATTGCCGGACGAAGGATACCGGCTCGACATAGACGAATGCGGAGTAACCGTCACGGGCGGAAGTTGCGGCGGGGTGTTCAACGGCATACAGACGTTGCTGCAACTCCTTCCGCCGCAGGTATATGAACGCGGACTGCAACTGCCCTCCGAAGTGGATTGCGTCGCCATCGAAGACGCGCCGAAGTACGGCTATCGCGGCGTGATGCTCGACGTGGCGCGCACATGGATGGATGCCGATCGGCTGAAACGCTACATCGACATTCTCTCGCATCACAAAATCAACCGTCTGCACCTGCATCTGAGCGACGACGAGGCATGGCGCATCGAGATAAAGTCGCACCCGGAACTGGCCGCAGTCGGAGGTTTCCGCGGCGGGGATTCGCCGATAGCCGCCGTGTACGGCAAGTGGGGAGAGCGTTACGGAGGTTATTACACGCAGGAGCAGATGCGCTCCATCATTCGCTACGCCGCAGTGCGCAACATCGAAATCATACCCGAAATCGACCTGCCGGGCCACAGTCGCGCCATGGCTCAGCTGCACCCCGAAATCCTGTGCGACTATCCGTGCGACAACTCGCCGTCAATGGGCTACGAGTGCCGCAACGCATGGTGCGTCGCACGCGATGACAGCCGGACGCTGCTCGACGACATCATCTCGGAGATATGCACGCTCTTCCCGTCGCCGTACATACACATCGGCGGCGACGAGGTCGAGACCTCGCAGTGGGAGCGATGCCCCGACTGCCGGGCCCTGATGCGTCGACGAGGCCTGAACGATGAGCGCGACTTGGAGGATATCTTCATGCAGCGGCTCGACTCCATTCTGCGACGGCACGGCAAATCGCCTGCCGTGTGGAACGAGGCTTCGCGGACCGGCAGGCTCACCCGCACGGCACGCGTCTACGGATGGGAGAGCATGCGGGCATGCCGCGAAGCAGCGGCCAAGGGATACGGTGTCGTGGTGATGCCCGGACAGTGGTTCTATTTCGACATGCGGCAGTCGCCGCGCGAGGACGGCCACGAATGGGCGGCGATATTCGACGCATCGAAAGTCCTCGGCGTCGACTTGGAGAAGGAGGGATTCACGCAGCGGGAGTCGGCCCGCGTCATCGGATTCGAGGGTGCGTTTTGGAGCGAGCTCTACACCTCGCACAACCCCGAAAGCACGGATTATCCCGACTACATGCTCTTTCCGCGCGTCTGCGCGCTCGCCGAAATATGCTGGACCGGGGAGCGCAGCGGCTGGCCGGAGTTCTACCGCCGGCTGTGCGGCAGCCACTACGACCGTCTGTCGGCCATGGGTGTCGTGCACCGACTCTTCCCGCCCGTCCTGAAATACGCCGACGGAGCATTTACGGCCGCGACCGATGACGGTTCGCAGGTATTCTACCGCCGCGAGGGCGATACCGCGGAACATCGTCTGCGCGGAGAGCTTCGCACCGACACTCCGCAATCATACACGTTTCGAAGCCGCCGCGGACTCGGCGTCAGTCCCGAGATGGCGCACGAATCGCACTACCGCACCATAACGCCGGCTGTCGTACTGACGAGCTCGATGCCCGAGAGTCCGCGGGCGCCGTTCGAACGCGCAGCGCAGTATCGCGGTCAGGCGCGGACACTGCGCGCAGGACGTGACGGAGACTGGCTGCTGTTCGTATTCGAGCAGCCGGCAGAGTGCCGCTCGATAACGGTCAAAACGGGCTACAAGCATATGCCGCGAAGTATTTTCGATGCCGGCTACGTCGAAACGAGCGCCGACGGCCGGCATTTCGAGCGCGTGGCGGAACTCGTCGGCGGCACGGCCACAATCGAGTCGGAGGGCAAAATCGCAGCGCTGCGCGTGGTCTGCACCGCGACCGGCAACGGCTGCCGTAACGTCCTGATTCAGCCGCTCGAAATACGCAGATAAGCAGCGAAATACGATAGAATCGTGCAATTCGTGCAAATATCGTACAATCGCATCCGCGCGATTTGCTTTCGGCGAATAAATTCGCTATATTGCAATCGAGTAAAACCAAACCATTGATATCTTCAAACAATGAAATCGTTGCAAATTTTAATCGTGACGGCCATTGCGGCTCTCGGATTGTTGTTATCGGCCTGCGCAGGCGAATCGAAAAATGCGGCCGAGACGACTTCCACCAAATTGGAGTCATACGAAATACTCAGACACTATCTCAAACGCGGCGACGACAACTTCGTGTATCTCGACATCACGGAGAAAGAGGCCGGGCTGTTGGGGGTACCGGCCGAGCATTACCGCAGCGGACTCGAAGATATCCGCACAGCGCATGAATGGCTGCAAAAGGCAAGAGAAGATGGAATCCCTATAACATATATGGATTTGTCGGACAATCATTGAGTATTGAGTATCGATTATACACCAAAAAGCAATGTTTCCTTGCCGGGTGGTTATTTTTCGGTAGCCGGCAATGGCCCGGCAGACGAAGCTACTGTTTATTTTTATGCGCCTATCGAAATGAGAGGCGTCGGCATTTATGTGTAAATGCAATGCAGCATTAATTTGCGTTTACAAATGTTCGACTCATTCGTTCGGCACAACACATTTCAACACTGGCGAGGGTGCTTACTATCATTATACCAATATCGGTGTTCCCTTGGCCGCATCCAATATTCAGGTATCCGTATCATTTTCATGTACAGATCCGAATGGTGCTACTTGTACATATTACGGCACAGAAAACTCATAATACAAATAATATAACGGTATTTAACGAAAAACCGACCCGCGGCGACGGGTCGGTTTTCGTTTACGGCGTCAGCGCGTCAACGCACCTGCGCTCCGGCTTTCTGTTCGAACTGTGTCGTGAGGTTAGACATCGTTCGCTCGATTTGCTTGTCGGTAAGTGTCTGCGTCTTGTCTTCCAGAGTAAAGCCCAGTGCATAAGACTTCTTGCCTTCGGGAAGCTTGTCGCCCTCGTAGACATCGAACAGCGACACGCTGCGCAGAAGTTTGCGCTCGGTGGCGAACGCTATCTCGCGCAGCTGTGAGAAGGTGACGCTCTTGTCGACCAGCAGCGCGAGGTCGCGGCGCACCTCGGGGAACTTCGAGAGCTCCGTCACGGCGATGTTGTGCTTGCGCGTGGACTTGACCAGCAGCTCGAAGTTGATTTCTGCGAAATAGACATCCTGCTTGACGTCGGTCATGCGGCGTACGGCCTGCGACACGACGCCCATCTGCAACAGCTCCTTGCCGTTCATCGCGAGCGACAGACCGTCGGCGAAAAGGTCGCTCTGCAACGACTCGCTGCGCAGCGAGTAGATGTCGATGCCGAAACGGCGGAGAACCTTCTCGACGGCACCGCGCAGAGTGAAGAACGATGCGGCCTCGGCCTTCGAGTTCCATGACTGACGAGTCGAAGCTCCCGTCACGGCGATCGCCAGACGATACTGCTCGGAGTAGGGGGCCAAATGATTTTCACCGCCTGCTGCCGAAGCGTCGTAGTAGTAACAGTTGCCGAACTCGTAAATCTTCAAGTCGCCGTTCTTGCGGTTGGCATTCAGAGCCACGGCTTCGAGCGTATTGAAGAGCAGAGTCTGGCGCATGACGTTCAAATCGCCGCTCAGCGGATTGAGAATCTTCACGCAGCGTTCGGCGGGGTAGCTCGCGAGATTCTCGTAGTAAGCCGCCTTGGTCAGCGAGTTGGACATTATCTCCGTGAAACCGTTAGCGGTCAGGAAATCGGCCGTGATGTTCATCAGGCGGTTGCGGTCGGGCTTCTGCGCATAGGAGAGCGTCGAGTTGACATGGGTCGGAATCTCGATGTTGTTGTAGCCGTAGATGCGCAGGATGTCCTCCACCAAATCGGCCTCGCGGCGCACGTCCACGCGGTAGGGCGGCACTGCCACGTGCCATACCGAACCGTTCTCCGCGAGAATCTTCACCTCCAAAGCCTCGACAATCGTGCGCACCGTCTGCTCCGGCAGCTCCTTGCCGAGCAGACTGTTCACGCGGCGCAGGTCGATGTCGAACTCGAAATCGGCGGCCGGTACGGGGCATATGTCGACGATGTCGCTCGCAATTTCACCTCCGGCGAGCTCCTTCATCAGAAGGGCGGCGCGCTTCAAGGCGTAAATCTGAATATTGGGGTCGATGCCGCGCTCGAAGCGGAACGACGAGTCGGTGTTCAGACCGAAGCGTTTGGCCGTCTTGCGCACCCACACGGGGTTGAAATAGGCGCTCTCGATGAATACGTCGACCGTCTGGTCGCTGATTCCCGAGTCGAGACCTCCGAACACCCCGGCGATGCACATCGGACGTTCAGCCGAGCATATCATGAGGTCGTCGGCCGTCAGGCGGCGCTCCACGCCGTCCAGCGTGACGCACGGAGTTCCTTCGTCGCACGTGCGCACGACGATGCGCGAGCCCTCGATTTTGCGGGCGTCGAACGCATGCAGAGGCTGTCCGAGCTCGAAGAGCACGAAATTGGTGATATCGACCAGATTGTTTTTGGGGTTGATGCCGGCGGCACGCAGACGGTTCTGCATCCACTCGGGCGACGGGGCGATTTTGCAGCCCTTGACCGTGACTCCAGCATAGCGCGGTGCGGCCTCGCTGTCGAGCACCTCCACGCCGACGGTCAAATCGTGCGAATCCACAGCGAAGGCATCGACCGAAGGCAATGCGAGCTCGCAGGGTATTCCGTTGCTTTTGCAGTAAGCCGCCAGGTCGCGGGCCACGCCGTAATGCGATGCTGCGTCGATGCGGTTGGGCGTAAGGCCTATGGCTATGAGATAGTCGTCCTCGATATGGTAGTACTCGCGGGCCGGAGTGCCGACGACAGCCTCGGCCGGCAGCTCGATGATTCCCGCATGGTCGCCGCCGATGCCGAGCTCATCCTCGGCGCAGAGCATTCCGAGCGACTCGACGCCGCGGATTTTGCTGCGCTTGATTTTGAACTCCTCGTCGCCGCCGTCGGGGTAGAGCACCGCACCGACCGTGGCGCACATCACTTTGAGCCCCTGCCGGCAGTTCGAAGCACCGCAGACAATCTGCAACGGAGCGTCGCCGCCGACGTCGACGGTCGTTATGTGGAGATGATCGGAATCGGGATGCTCGACGCACGTCAGCACCTCGCCGACGACAACGCCGGCCAGACCGCCGCGAATGGTCTCGACCTTCTCGAAACCCTCGACTTCAAGGCCTATATCGGTGAGAATGCGGGCCGTCTCTTCGGCCGAAAGGTCGGCCCGAAGATAATCTTTAAGCCATTTGTAAGAGATATTCATATCGTGTAATCGTTTAATATTCCGTTCAATGCGACGTTTAGTCCGCCGGCGACAGGCAGTTGTCCGCCGACTTATTCGTGCAAAATTACTAAAAAAAACGTGAATTTAATCTGCAATATGTCTATTTTTGTCGCCGGAAAAACTCAATACGACGATGAATACCATATCGAAATATCTCTCGCTGGTGAAATTCGCCCACACGATTTTCGCCATGCCGTTCGCCATGATAGGCTTCACATATGCCGTCAGCACCTTGCCCGAAGCGGCTGCCGACTCGGCGCCGTGGCATTACCGATGGCTGCCGCTGTTGGTTCAGGTGGTTCTGTGCATGGTATTCGCCCGCAACGTGGCGTTCGGGTTCAACCGCTGGGCCGACCGCGACATCGACGCCGCGAACCCGCGCACGGCCGACCGCGACATACCGGCAGGCCGCATCACGCCGCGCGCTGCCATGATATTCGTCGTCATAAACGCCGCACTGTTCATCGTCACGGCGGCGAGCATCAACACGCTGACGGCCGCTCTGTCGCCCGTGGCGCTCGCGGTGGTCCTGGTTTACAGTCTATGCAAGCGCTTCACCTCGATGGCGCATCTGGTGCTCGGGCTGTCGCTCGGAATAGCGCCGGTAGGGGCATATATCGCCGTCACGGGAGAGTTCGCCGCTGCGCCGTGCGTGCTTGCGGTGCTCGTGATGACATGGTGCGCCGGATTCGATATAATATATGCCTTGCAGGATGCCGAGTTCGACCGCCGGGCGGGACTGCACTCGATACCTGCGAGATTCACCGCGGCACAGGCTCTCGGCATAAGCACGGCCCTGCATGCGGCCAGCATAGCGGCGCTCGTGTGGTTCGCGTCATTCTGCCCCGGCTCGTGGCTGTTGTGGACGGGCTGCGCGCTCTTCACCGCGATACTCGTCGCAGAACATATGTTCGTGACACCCACGCGCCAGAGGCATATCGGAATCGCGTTCGGAACACTTAACGGCCTGGCGAGCCTGACGCTGGCGGCATTCGTCATCGCCGACCTGCTGCTGTCGTAAATTCGATTACATTTCATATATAATATACCATGCTAAGCAGACAACTCGGAACAAAATTACTCGCATACGATACGCCGTTCTATCTTTACGACACGGCGCTCTTGCGCCAGACGCTCGAAAGCGTAGTCTACGAATCGCAGCGCTACGACTACAAAGTGCATTACGCCATAAAGGCCAACTACGACAAACGGTTGCTGTCGATAATCCGCGAATACGGACTCGGAATAGACTGCGCGAGCGGAAACGAACTGCGCACAGCTATCGAAGCCGGCTTCGACCCGAAAGGAATCGTGTACGCAGGCGTCGGCAAACGCGACAAGGAGCTGCGATATGCCATAGAGTGCGGCATACTGGCAATCAACTGCGAATCGATAGAGGAGCTGGAAGTGGTGGACGCTCTCGCTGCCGAGGCCGGACGCAAGGTCGACGTGGCGCTGCGCATCAATCCCGACATCGACCCCAAGACCAACCACTGCATAGATACGGGCCAGGCCGACAGCAAGTTCGGAATATCATACGAGGAGGTGCTGGAAAACGCCGACCGAATAAAGGGGCTCGGCAATCTGAACATCACAGGGCTGCACCTGCACATCGGTTCGCAAATCCGCGAACTTCACGTGTTCGAGAACATGTGCAACAAGGTGAACGTCATAGTCAGAAATCTCGACTCGCTCGGCTTCGGCATACGGTTCGTCGACGTGGGCGGAGGTCTCGGCATAAATTACGACATGCCGGAGAACGAGCCTATCCCGAATTTCGCATCGCTGTTCTCCATAGTGCACAACCATCTCGACGTGGGCGGCCGCGAGGTGCATTTCGAGTTCGGCCGCTCGATAGTGGGACAGTGCGGCGAGCTGATTACGAAGGTGCTCTTCAACAAGACGACGGCTACCGGGCGCCGGCTGCTGATAGTCGACGCGAGCATGACCGAGCTGATACGTCCGGCTCTCTACGGGGCGTACCACAACATCGAGAACATCACGTCGGAGGAGGAGGCGACGAAGAAATACACGGTCGTGGGCACCGCCTGCGAATCGACCGACGTATTCGACGAAAACGTCGGGCTGCGCATCTCCGCACGCGGCGACCTGCTGACCGTCAAGTCGGCCGGAGCCTATGGGATGTCGATGGCTTCACGCTACAATCTGCACGACCTGCCGGGTGCGGTGTACGGCGACGAAATAGCAAAATAACGCAAGGATGTGGCTGCTTCTCGCTTTCACTTCGGCCGCGCTGCTCGGATTGTATGACGTGGCGAAGAAAAAGGCGCTCGATTCGAACGCCGTACTGCCGGTGCTGCTGCTCAACACGCTGTTCTCGTCATTGATATTTTCGCCCGTAATCCTGTCGTCGGCCCTCGGCGCAGGATGGTTCGACGGAACAATTCTCGCAACGCATGCGGGCAATGCCGAAGCTCACGCACTCGTTGCGATAAAATCGGCGATAGTGCTGGCTTCGTGGATATTCGGATACTACGGTATCAAGCACCTTCCGATTACCATCGTCGGCCCGATTAACGCCACGCGCCCGGTGATGGTGCTCGTCGGTGCGATGCTCTTTTTCGGAGAAAGGCTCAACGCCCTGCAATGGGCCGGCGTCCTGCTCGCCGTAGTGTCGCTGTTCATGCTGAGCCGTTCAGGCAAACGCGAAGGGGTCGATTTCGCACACGACAAATGGATATTGTGCGTAGCCGCCGCAGCCGTCATAGGAGCTGCGAGCGGACTCTACGACAAGTTCATCATGGGCCGCCTCGAACCCGTGTTCGTGCAGAGCTGGTACAACGCCTATCAGCTCGTGATGATGGCTGCCGCCGTCGGCATCATGCGCAGGTCGGCGCACCACAAGGCCTCGCCGTTCCACTGGTCGTGGGCCATACCGCTGATATCGGTTCTGATTTCATGCGCCGACTTCGCGTATCTCTTCTCGCTGCGGCAGCCGGACGCCATGATTTCGGTGGTGTCGATGATTCGCCGCGGTTCGGTGCTCGTATCGTTCGCCTGCGGAGCCGTGCTCTTCCACGAGAAGAACCTCAAAGCGAAAGCCGCCGACCTCGCACTGATATTAATAGGTATGGTATTCCTCTACTTCGGCTCGAAGTAGAGGAATATTTTACTGCATTCGCTTGATTTCGCGCAAAGCGCACGCCAGCTGATCGGGGCACGAGGTTCCGCGGCCGCGGCAGTCGATGCCTTCGAGACGTGCAATGGCCTCGTCGACATTCATTCCGCGCACGAGAGCTCCTATGCCCAGCGTATTGCCCATGCAGCCGCCCGCGAACTCGACATTGCGAATCGTGTCGCCGTCGACAGTGACGTCAATCATCTTCGAGCAGGTGCCTATCGTAGTGTATTCCAAATGCTTCTCCATAAACGTAGTTTTCGAGTGAATTTTACTGCCGCAAAGATAGCCAAACACGGCGGCACGGCAAAAAGAATCTTTCGACAAATTGTTCATAATTTAACCTCGGATTTTCTTTGCATCTATGAAATTTATTCGGATATTTGTAACTGCGGAGGTCTCCCCGCTGCGGGGATAAAAGGGAATCGGGTGCGAATCCCGGGCAGTCCCGCTGCTGTAAATATCCGTCATGTCGCGGCCTCTCGGCCACTGTCGGGAATCCGACGGGAAGGCGCCGCGAACAGGGTCGGTGTAGTATACACCTCTGACGCTGCCGACG
>CAMWIG010000050.1 GCA_947174295.1 uncultured Alistipes sp.
CACCTCCAAAGCCGCCCATGGCGTGGCCCTTGAAGTGGGAGAGTATCACCGTGAAGTCGTAGTCGAGGTAGTGCGACCCCACGAAATCTTCACTCAGATGCCGGCCGCCGTTGACGGGCAGCGCCGTGTCGCCGTCGGCATCCATGATATCGACCTGAGCTATGGCCGTGAAACCGTGTTCCTCGGCCGCACGCAGGTGGTCGGCCGTCCTGGCCCGTCCTCCGCCGTATGCCGTGTTGCACTCCACTATCGTGCCGCCTACCTCGCGCACGAGGTCGCGTATGAGTGCCGGTTGCAGAAAGTTGTGGCCGCCCGGTTCGCCGGTCGAGAGCTTCACGGCGACGCGCCCTTCGGCTTCGCGGCCGAGTACCTTGTAGATGTTCACGAGGTTTTCGGGCGAAATCTCGGTGTACATGTAGACTTTGGGCTTTCCGCTGTCGGAAGCCGTCGGGCCGCAGCCCGACGCTGCGGTCGATGATAACATTGTCATTAGAAACAGAATTTCGGTTTTCATTATTTGGGAAACTGTTTAAATATTCTCTGCTGCAAAATCCTGCAAGTCCGTATCGCTGCGGTTATCGGGCGACCTTCATGAACTCTTCGATGCGCGACAGACACTCTTCCGCCGTCGTGCAGTCGTTGCACAGCTGCTCGACGGGGCATATCCCGTTGTGCGTGCGGTTGACGATGTGCGGTACTTCGAGCGTGAAGTCGGTCTTGACTCCGTATCGGTGCAGCAGTTCGAGCGCCGGGCGGCTTATGACGTCGGCGAATACCTCGCGTATGCCGCCCAGAACCATCAGCGCCGCGGCGCCCTTTCCGACCACTTTGTCGGCGATGAATGCGCCGTTGAGAAACTTGCTGTCTTCGGTCAGAAGCCGGAACAGATCCTTGACCCCCCGCTCGTGGAATCTGCGGATCTCGTTGCCGTTGCGGATTACGCACGAACACTTCTCCGTGAAGAGATAGTCGATGATTCTGTCGCGCTCCTCTCTGGTCATGAAATTAACACCTCGTGTCATAGTTGTCTCGTGTTTTAATATCCGAATTTTTCGTTAGCCATGCGCATCGACTCCACTATGCCGACCCCGAACGGACAGCGGCTCTCGCAGGCCCCGCATTCGATGCACTCCGAGGCGTGGTGCGGCAGCGCCTTGTAGTGTTCGCGGACGGTCTCGGGAATCACGCCCTGCGCGACGGTGAGGTTGTAGAACTTGTTCACCGCGGCGATGTCGATTCCCGCCGAGCACGGTGCGCAGTGGCCGCAATACATGCAATGACCTTTCCAAGTGAACTTGTCGAGCCCCGTCATTACGGACGCATAATCGCGCTCTTCGGGCGTGGCGCCGCACCATGCGAGCGCCGCGTCGATTTCTGCGGTGCTTTTGCAGCCGACCATCACGGCCGCGACTGCCGGTCGGGTGAGGGCGTACTCTATGGCCTGCACGGGAGTCATGGCGCGGCCGAACGGCGAGTTCGTTCCGCTCAGCAGGTCGCCTCCGCCGTAGACCTTCATCACGTCGATGCCCACGCCCGAGGCTGCGCACAGATTGTAGAGCCGTTCGCGCTCGGGGTCGATGTCGTGCAGCGCCGACGCGTAGCTCTCGTCGGCCCACAGTGCGTCGACATCCTCGTTGGGCGGCAGCAGGTCGTAGCACGGGTTTACGGAGAACATCACCACGTCGATTATTCCCGTCTCCACGGCCATGCGCGCCACCGTCGGGTTGTGACTGCTCATACCTATGGCGCGGATGCGTCCCTCGGCTTTCAGCTGCTGCGCATAACGTATGATTTCGCCGTCGAAAACCGTGCGGAAATCATCTTCGGCGTCGACGTAGTGTATCATTCCTATGTCGAGATAGTCTGTGCGCAGCTGCCGCAGCTGTGCCTCGAACGAGGGCACGATTTTCTCCATGTCGCGCGTGCGGAGATACTGTCCGTTTTCCCACGCGGTGCCGATATGGCCTTGTATTACGAACTCTGCGCGTCGTCCGTCGAGTGCCGCGCCGATATTGGCGCGCAGGTCGGGATTCGGCGAATAGAGGTCGAGGAAATTCACGCCTCGCGCTATCGCATGGTCGAAATCGGCCTTCGTCTCCTCGGCGCTTTTGTTCATGAAGCCTTCGCACCCGAGCGCTACGGCGCTGACGCGTATGCCGGTGCGGCCTAATATGCGGTATTCCATATCTTCTGCGTCTAAAATTCGCGACCCTGTTTCAAATCCTCGACGAAGTGGTCGATGCGCTGCATCTGCGCCGGAATGTCGATGCCCTGCGGGCAGTGGTGCACGCATCGGTTGCAGCCTATGCAGCGGTCGGCCTGCCGCAGGCGCGGCACGGAGCGGTCGTAACCCACCAGAAAGGCCTTGCGGGCTGCGGCGTAGTTGGCGTCGCGCGACGACGAGGGCATGTGTCCTTCGTTGATGCACTTGTTGAAGTGGAGCAGGATGCCCGGGATATCCAGTCCGTAGGGGCACGGCATGCAGTACTTGCAGTCGTTGCACGGAATGGTGGGGTAGCGCAGCAGAGCCTGAGCCGTCTCTTCGAGGAAGCCGCGATCGTCGTCGGTCAGAGGATCGAGCGGAGCATACGTGCGCAGGTTGTCCTGCAAGTGCTCCATGTAGGTCATGCCGCTCAGCACTGTGAGCACGCCGGGGAAGGAACCCGCGAAGCGGAACGCCCACGATGCGACGCTCGCATCGGGCCGGCGCTGTTTGAGCTTGGCGGCTATATGGTTGTGCACGCGCGAGAGACGGCCGCCGAGCAGCGGCTCCATGATTATGGCGGGTATGCCGCGTCGCTGCAACTCCGAGTAGAGGTATTCGGCGTCGGTGTTGCGGGCGTTGACCTCCTTGGCGTGCCGCCAGTCGACGTAGTTGAGCTGAATCTGCACGAAGTCCCACTTGCAGCGGTCGTGCTGCGAGAGCAGATAGTCGAACACCTCGATGTCGCCGTGGTAGGAGAAGCCGAGGTTGCGGATGCGGCCTGCGCGACGCTCGTCGAGCAGGAAGTCGAGCATGCCGTTTCTTACGTAGCGACCTTCGAATGCCTCCATCCCGCCCATGCCGATGCCGTGCAGAAGCATGTAGTCGATGTAGTCGACCCTCAGCTCCTTGAACGACTTGCGGTACATTGCCATCGAGGCCTCGCGGCTCCATGTCGAGGGCGAGAAGTTCGAGAGCTTGGTGGCGACGAAGAACTTCTCGCGCGGGTGACGGCTCAGCGCGATTCCCGTCGCACGTTCGGAGAATCCCTTGCAGTATGCCGGCGACGTGTCGAAATAGTTCACGCCGTGTTCTATTGCATAGTCGACCAGACGGTTGACCTGCTCCTGGTCTATTTCGCCCTTGCTTTCACCCTCCTGCACCTCGGGCAGACGCATGCAGCCGTAGCCCAGCAGCGATACGCGGTCGTCGCTGGTCGGATTGGTTCGGAAGGTCATGCTGTCGGTCGGAATCTCTTCCGCGGCCGTGAGACCGGCCGCTGCGTTCTTCTTCGGGTCGCATCCTGCCAGTGCGAGTGCCGATACGGCCGCTCCCGTGCCGAGCCGCCGCAGGAACTCGCGGCGGTCGATGATGTTCTTATCTTCGTTTTTCATCTTCGTTCTCCGTTAGATTGTTCGGTGTACTTCGTGTCCTTCGACATAGATTGCGCTGAACGGCCGTGCCGGGCAGAGATTCTCGCAGGCTCCGCAGCCTATGCAGAGCTCGGTGTTGACGGCCGGAATCTTGGGCGACTCCGGGTCGTCGGGGTCGGAGAGCACCATCGTTATGGCTCCCGACGGACAGTGGCGTGCGCAGTTGCCGCACGAGTCGCCCGCAGTGAGCGGGATGCAGTTCTGGCGCACCCACACCGCATGTCCGATTTGTATCGACGACTTTTCGGCCGTATCGGCGAGGCTTATCGCGCCAGTAGGGCATGCCTCTGCGCATCGCGTGCACTCCGGGCGGCAGTATCCGCGCTCGTAGGACATCTCGGGCTGCATGAGCGTCATCACTCCGCCCGAGGGGCGCAGCACTCCGTTGGGACATGCCGCTACGCAGAGCTGGCAGCCGGTGCAGTGCGCCGCGAACCGGCTGAGTCCGTGCGCGCCTGCCGGAACGATGCGGGTCTGCCGTGCCGGAATCTTCTTGTCCTCGATTACGGCCAGACCTCCGTCCACGTGCTTGTCCTGAGCCCGTGCGGCCGCCGTGGCGGCGAGCAGTGCGGTGACGGACAGAAACCTGCGGCGCGACATTGCGGCAGTGTCGGGTGCCGGGGCCGTCGTCTTCTCTGCGGCCGTGGCGTTCGTGTCGCGGCTCGAGCGGCGCAATGTGTATGATATGGCGCCCTTGTGGCATTTGCCGAGGCAATCCATGCAGGCCACGCAGCGCGAGTAGTCGATTTCGTGGCTCCGGCTGTCGATGCACGACGCCTTGCAGTTGCGGGCGCAGAGTTCGCAGCCGTTGCACTTCGAGGTGTCGATTGCGGGGCGCAGCAGCGAGAAGCGGGAGAAGAATCCCAGCACAGTGCCGACCGGGCATACGGTGTTGCACCACGTGCGGCCGTTGCGCCATGCGAGAATGCCGAGACCGACGAGAGTGGCGGCGGCGACGGCGAACGTGGCGGCGCTGCGTATCCATATGTCGACCGTGTAGAATGCGTAGCTGTCGGCTCGCTCGGCGAGGTATGCCAGCACGTTGTTGCCCGCCTGCCACAGCGGCGCGAAGATATTCTGGGCTATGCGGCCGTAGGCGCTGTACGGTGCGAGGAGTGCGACCAGCGAGCCTGCCTTGGCCGCTATGGCTGCGATGAACAGTGCGAGCGCTCCGTATCGCAGCCGCTTCACAGCCGGCGACCACGAGTAACGGTTGCGTTTGCTGCGGCGTCCGAGCCACCCGAAACCGTCCTGCATGACGCCCAGGGGGCAGATGACCGAGCAGTAGACGCGTCCGAAGAGGAGTGTGAGTAGGACGAGGCCAGCCACGACGCCGACCTCGGCGGCCAGCAATGCCGGCAGGAACTGAATCTTCGCGAGCCAGCCGAACCACGCGTGAATCGTCCCCGTGAAGTCGAGGAAGAGCAGTGTCACCAGCGTGAAGCATGCGGCAGCGAGAGTTATTCTGATTTTGCGCAACATATTGATTATAGCATGTTATTTACCGACTGCAAAATTATTACAAAATTACGAAATGCGGATAGACGTATTACCGATTGTATTACCAAAATTACGGATTCGCCGCTTTCGTTCGCAAATCGTTCGGAGCATCTCTTTCCGCTGTGTTCCGCCCGGGCATGCGATGTGCGGAGCGCCGGTGTGGAACTTATCCGCGCCGGTGTGGAATTATTCCACGCATGATGCGCGCTCAGGCAAATGGCGTTGCGTCGCAACGAATTGTCGTACATGCCGTTGTGCGTTGCGCGCCGGAAATGGCATCAGGTTTGGCATAGACGACTGTTCGTACAAACGGAGTTATCAATTCAAACGCAATGAAATGAAGAGATATTTTTTGCCTGTAATCGTGTTGCTGTGCCTCTGCGTGCCGTTGTCGGCTTCGGCCGACGAAGTTTCGGTCAGAACCGTGACCGGCACGGTCAGGGACACCAAAGGTCAGCCGCTGGTCGGAGTGGCCGTAGTCGTGGAGGACTCTCCGCTGACGGGTACGTCGTCCGACATCGACGGTAATTTCACGCTGCGCGGAGTGCCGGCCGATGCCGTGCTTCTCTTTTCGTCGCTGGGCTACGTTTCGCAGAGGGTGCCCGTCGACGACGACCGCATACGCTACACCGTGACGCTTGCCGAGGACTCGACGCTTATGGACGATGTCGTAGTGGTGGGGTACGCCTCGCAGAAAAAGGTCAATCTTACCGGGTCTGTCTCGTCGGTCAGCGTCGGTGCGCTCGAAGACCGCCCGATAGTGAATGCGACCAATGCGCTCGCCGGTCTGGCTGCCGGTCTGACGGTGACCAACAGCGGCGGCAATACGCCGGGATACGAGTCGCAGAACATACGGATACGCGGTCAGGGCACGTTGAACGATGCGAGCCCTCTGGTGGTGGTCGACGGCATGATAGGTTTGTCGATAAGCGACGTGAATCCACAGGATATCGAGAGCATATCGGTGTTGAAGGATGCTTCGTCGTCGGCCATCTACGGTTCTCGCGCAGCTAACGGCGTGATTCTCATTACGACCAAAAACGGAGCGGAGAGTGCTCCGAGAATCACGTACAGCGGCAACGTGTCGTTCGAGACGGTGGCCAAACGGCTTAACCTCGTGACCGACTACGCTTCGTTCATGGAGATTCAGAATGCCGGACTCGAAGCCAACGGTCAGGCGCCCCGTTTCTCGCAGGAGAAGATCGACGAGTGGCGCAACGACGCCGGCCGCAATCCGACCGTATATCCCAATACCGACTGGCAGGACCATATCTACCGCAATCCATCGGTCGTGCAGAACCATACGCTGTCGATTACGGGCGGTTCGAAGACCGTGCGCTACAATCTCTCGATGGGCTACGTCAACAATCCGGGAATGATTTACAACACCGAGTACGAGCGCTACCAGCTGCGCTCCAACGTCGAGGTGAGCATCAAGCCGTGGCTGACGGTCGGCACCAATCTGTTCGGATACATCGACACCAACAACCCCTCGGCGTCGAATGCCGCGGCCGGCGGCGACGTGATTTTCGGTTCGGGGGCCTTCAATACCGTGCCGGGAATGACCCTCTACGACCCTGCGACGGGTCTCTACGGAGGTGTGCAGAACCCCGAGGAGGAGAATGTCAGCAACTTCAACCCCTACCGCCGCCAGTGGTTCTACAAGGACGAGTTTCCGACCCGCACCACGCGCACCGTCGCCAAACTATATGCACGGCTCAATCCCGTGAAGGGGCTGACGCTCGAAGGATCGTTCGCCTACAACTACTGGCATCGCCGCGAAGAGCTGCATCTCTGCGACCGCGACCTCTACCGTTTCACTATGGACGGCCCGGTTCTGCTGCGCGAGGGAGTCGTGCGCACCTATATTCGCCGCTACAACTATGCCGATACCTTCCGCAATTCCGACATCACGGCCCGCTACGAGTTCAAGGCCGGCCGGCTCGAAGCCTCTTTCATGGTCGGTGCGAGCCAGGAGTACGACCGCTACGAAACCGAAAATTTCATGAAGTACGACCTTATCGACGACTCGCTCACGTCGCTCGACGGCGCCGCGACGAACGGCCCGGTCGGCGGCAACTACACCGAGTGGGCCATGCGTTCCTATTTCGGCCGCATGAATCTCAATTGGGACGATCGCTATCTGTTGGAGTTCAACTTCCGCGCCGACGGCTCGTCGAAGTTCGCACCGCATGCGCGCTGGGGCTACTTCCCCTCGGTGTCGGTCGGCTGGCGCATCACGGAGGAGGGATTCATGAAGGGCAGCCGCACGTGGCTCGACCTGCTGAAAGTGCGCGCATCATACGGTACGCTCGGCAACAACGCCACGACGGGCTACTACATGTATCAGTCG
The DNA here is from genome assembly GCA_947174295.1 of uncultured Alistipes sp. Lineage (GTDB taxonomy): Bacteria > Bacteroidota > Bacteroidia > Bacteroidales > Rikenellaceae > Alistipes. Next base: position 7,490 of record CAMWIG010000050.1, read on the forward strand.
CTCTACTCGACGACGAACTACGTCCTCAACAACGGCATCGCCGGCGGAATATCCCAGACGTCGCTTTCGAATCCCAACCTGACGTGGGAGAAGACACGCATGCTCGACGTCGGAGTCGACTTCGCCCTGCTCGGCAGCCGTCTCGCCGGTTCGTTCGACTGGTTCGACAAGAACACCGAGGGCATCCTCATCTCGCTGCCCGTGCCCTTGGAGCACGGAACGAGCATAGTGCCCAATCAGAATGCGGGTGCGGTGAACAACCGCGGTTTCGAGGTGACGCTCGACTGGCACGATCGTGCGGGCGGCGTCTCCTACGATGTCGGATTCAACATTGGTTATGTGCGTAACCGCGTCACGCGGTTCCAGGGCGACGTGTCGTCGATAAACGGCGTCTACAAGACTCAGGAGGGGCGCCCGATAGACCAGCTCTATCTTATGACCGTCGACCGCATCGTCCGCGACGAGAAGGATTTGGCCTACGTGCAGTCGCTCGTCGATGCCAATCCCGACTATTTCGCCACCTTCCAGCGTCCCGAGCTGGGCGACTTCCTCTATGCCGATGCCAACGGCGACGGTTCGCTGGACAACGACGACCGTGTGGAGATAGGTCACGGTACGGCGCCGGCGCTGACATACGGCGCGCATCTGGGCCTGAGCTGGAAGAACTTCGATTTCAGCATTCTGTTGCAGGGAGTCGGCAGCCATCCGGTCTACTACAACAATCAGGCGTTCCGTTTCGTGACCGTCATGGGTCAGTCGCTCAACAAGGACATCACCGACAATGCGTGGACCGAGACGAATCGCTACGGCTCGAAATATCCGCGGCTTCGCAACAGCTCCGATTCGCGCAACAACATCGCCAGCGATGCTTTCGTGCACAATGCGGCCTATCTGCGATGCAAGAATATCCAGCTTGGCTACACCTTGCCCAAACGCATCTCCCGCAAGTTCCGCGTCGAACATCTGAAAATCTATGCCAGCATCGACAACCTCTTTACGGTGACCGATTTTCCTGGCTTCGACCCCGAAATCGCGGCCAATGTCGGTTATCCGGCTACGCGCCAATACTCCTTGGGAGTCAACATAACGTTCTAACTCAGGATTATGAATACCATGAATCGAAAATATCTCGTTATAGGCAGCCTCGCCGCATGCGCACTGTCGTTTGGCGGCTGCGAAAAACTCGACTATTTCCCGGCCGACCAGCTTTCGGACGCCACCGTATGGAAAACCGAAGCCCATGCCAAGCAGGCGGCTATGGGAATGTACGCCGCCATGAGAGCGCCCTGGTGCTTCGGCATGGAGTTCACATTCGACATGTGCACCGACCTGGCCGACGGAACGTCGCCGTGGTCCGACGTCTCGCGCGGCACGTCGTTCTCGTCGAACAGCTCCGGCGTGCAGAACCACTGGCAGCACCTCTACGAACTGGTGCACCGCACTAATACCGTCATCCGCAAGGCGGCGACGATGCCCGTCGACCGCGAGATCATCGACCGCGTGACGGGCGAGGCGAAGTTCCTGCGCGCGATGGCCTATTTCCGCATGCTCAACTGCTGGGGCGGAGTGCCGTACTACGACGAGACGTGCGACATCAACCAGTCGTTCGCCTCCCTGTCGGCGCCGCGCAGCACGGCCGAAGAGATTCGCGGGCACGTGCTCGACGATTTGAAGGATGCGATAGCCAAACTTCCCGTCGCATGGGAGTCGGGCGACTACGGCCGGGCGACGAGGGGTGCGGCCTACGCTCTGCGCGGCAAGGTCTACCTCTTCGCCGGCGAGTGGGAGAAGGCCGCAGCCGACTTCGATGAGATAGTCTACGACCGGCACGCGAGCTACGGCTATGCTTTGCACGACGATTACGAGGATCTGTTCCGGCTCTACAACGGCAGGCACAGCGACGAGATGATTTTCTCGATACAGTCGATCGACGGCAATGTCGCCGGCTATGCGCTCGACATAGTGTCGTATTTCGGCAACAAGTCCACCATGCGGCTCATTGCGAGCAACCTCATCGTGCCGTCGACGACGCTGGTCGACATGTATGAGAATCCCGACGGCTCGCCGTTCGACTGGGACGACGTTTTCCCGGGATTCACCGAGGGCGATTCGCAGTTCCGCCGCCGACTGATGAGTGTGGCCATAGACCAGGGTTCGACCGAAATCGTCGACCTGCTGGACTGCGACACCGCGCGCGTGGCGAATGCCTACCGGCATCGTGACCCGCGGTTGTGCTGGAACGTTATAACGCCCTATTCGCACTATCTGGGCACCGATGCGGGTTCGCAGCCCCGCGACAAGGAGTTCGTGCTGGCCGATGCGACGAAGGGAGGCTCGCCGATGGAGGCTTTCGCCTTCATGCGCAACTCCGAGGGGTGGAACTCCTATTTCTGGCGCAAGTGGATTCCGACGGGCAACCTCGACGGCTATTGGGGCGAGTACACGCGTACTCCCTACGAGTTTCCGCTCATACGTCTGGCCGACGTGCTGCTGATGCTTGCCGAAGCCTATAACGAGCTCGGCGAGACGGACAAGGCGGTGGCCGAAGTGAACAAGGTCCGCGCCCGCGTCGGGATGCCGGAGCTGAATTCCGGCCCGGTGTGGCTCGAAGCCGGCGACAAGGATGAGGTTGCGCGCCGCATACGCAACGAACGCGCCTACGAACTCGTCGGCGAGGGGCAGCGCTATTGGGATATCCGCCGCTGGGGCATGCTTGGCGCGACCGTGCGCAATGCGACGGACATCTTCGGCGATCTGATGTACGAACGCGCCTATATGCCGCGCCACGAGACGTGGCCGATTCCGCTCGTGGAGCTGGACCGCAACCGCAATCTGGTGCAGAACGAGTGGTGGTAGCCGCTGCCGCCGGATATTATTTTCGCCGCCGTGCGCTGTTTTTTATGCGGAATTTAGTATATTTGTGTTAAACAAACAGTGCAATGAAAATAGATATTACAATATGTCAGGTCGATATGGAGTGGGAGCAGACCGCCCGCAACCTCGAACGTATCGAACCTTTGGTCGCGTCGGCTCCGGGCGACGTGGTCGTTCTTCCCGAGATGTTCGCCACGGGCTTCAAGCTGCGTCCGGCGGTCGTGGCCGAGCCTATGGACGGACAGGTCGTCACCGCCATGCGCCGCTGGGCGCGCGACTACGGAAAGGCCGTCGTCGGCAGTGTGGTGATATCCGAGGAGGGCAGGTTCCGCAACCGGCAGTTCTTCGTCGAGCCTTCGGGCAAGATGTCGTGGTATGACAAGCGGCATCTGTTCCGTCCCGGCGGCGAGGGGCGCGACTATACGCCGGGCGACCGCCGCGTGGTGGTGGAGTACAAGGGTTTCCGCTTCCTGCTTTTGGTCTGCTACGATTTGCGCTTCCCCGTGTGGAGCCGCAACCGCGGCGACTACGACGCCATCATCTATTGTGCCTCGTGGGACAACAAGCGCCGCGATGCGTGGTGTGCGCTGCTGCGGGCGCGGGCGATAGAGAACCAGTGCTACGTCGTAGGCGTGAACCGCATAGGCACCGACCCCGACGCCGTCTACATCGGCGATTCGATGGTCTTCGACTACATGGGCCGCACTCTGGCCAACGCCGAGAGCGGCGAGTGGACGATGACCGTCACGCTCGACCTCGAAGCACAGAACCGATTCAAGGAGTCGTTGCCGGCATGGATGGATGCCGACGTTTTCGAGTTTAAATAAATCCTTAAAGCATATGTTCGAATC